>NZ_JBXAPA010000005.1:0-247584 GCF_058803545.1 Agrococcus sp. GW821-FHT14H11 | reverse complement strand
CGCTACATCGCCCGATCCATCTTCCGCCAGCTCAACGCCACCATGGCTTGACAGACGACCATAGAAGCGTCGACTCGGTCGCTGCGCGACCGGCTCGACCAGCGGGGTGGGGAGTGGGGGTGGTCTCGACTCGGTCGCTGCGCGACCGGCTCGACCGGCGGAGCGGGGAGCGGGGGTGAGGTCAGGCGCGGTCGTCGTCGCGCGGTGCCTTGATGAGGGCGGCGGCGATGAGCATGGCGAGCGCCGCCACCCAGTGCGCGCCGACCCAGACGGGGCCGGCGATGTCGAACGGCAGCACCGGGTTCCACGCGACCGCGATCGCGAGCATCACCGGCACCCACCACCAGTGCCGCGCCTGGAAGGCGAACCAGCCGACGATGAGCGCGAGCACCGCGATCACGAACCGCAGCGTGCCGAACCACTCGGTCTCGAGCAGCAGCTGCGCGACGATCAGCGCGAGCGCGCCGAGGAAGCCGGGCGCGAGGGCGTTGCGCTGCCAGGAGGGGCCGTAGCGGTCGGGGTCCATCGGCGTGTCCTTCTCTGGTGGCGTTCGTCTCGACGAGCGGTGGAGGGTCAGGGCGTGAGGGCCTTGCGGATGCGCTGCAGCGAGACCGGGCCGGCGGTGCCCAGCTGCTGCGCGAAGAGGCTGACGCGCAGCTCCTCCAGCAGCCAGCGCGCGGCGACCAGCCGCTCGGCCGTCGCCGACCCGTCGGCGCCCGCCGGCGCATCCGTCACCGAGGCGGGCAGCGGCAGCGCGCCGCCCGCCTCGAGGAACAGCGCAGTCGCCTGCTCGACCTCGGTCATCCAGGCGCGGTCGCGGTTGGCGGTCTCGGGCAGGCGCTTGACGCGGTGCTCGATCGCGCGCACGTAGACCTCGAGGCGGCCGAGCCGGTCGAGGCCCGTGCGGCTGACGAAGCCGTCGAAGACGAGCTGCTCGAGCTGCGCGCGGGCGTCGGCGAGCGCCGCCATGTGGGCGAGGCTCGCCCCGTCGCGGATCGCCCGGTCGGCCAGCCTCGCGGCGGTGAGGATGCGCGCCACCTGCGCCGCGAGCGCGAACATGCGGTCGACGAGCCCGTCGGCGACGCGGGCGCGCACCGCCTCGAACTCGGCGACCGTCGCGGGCGGCGCGGCGCCCAGCTCGCCGTCGATGATCGCGAGCATCAGGTCGGCGAAGAGCCGGTCGGTCGACGGGTAGGGGCTCGCGCCGAGCGCGAGCTTCTCGGCGCTCGTCAGGCTCGACTGCACGTAGGGCGCCGGGCTCGGCACCTGCCGCAGCAGCAGCTGCCGCACCGCGGCCCGCTGGTCGCGCTGCTGCGCCTCGCGGGTCGATGCGAGCCGCACGCCGACGGTCGCTGCGCCGCCCGCGCCCTTGCCGGTGATCGCGTAGCCCGGGTAGGCGCGCACGGTGTTGCCGCCCTGCCGCACGTCGATGTGCTCGGGCAGGTCGGTGTCGAAGCCGGGAACCTCGTCGCGCTCGAGATCGCTCGTCACCTTCACCGCCGCCTTCGCGACCTGGGTGCGCGCCTGGCCGGCGAAGCGGCGCTTCAGCGCCTCGAGATCCTTGTCGGCGCCGAGCCGGCGACCGCGGGCGTCCTCGACGGCGAACGTCGGCTTCAGGTGATCGGGGATGCGGTGCCAGTCGACGTCGTCGGCGGTGGACTGCACGTAGGCGGTGCGGGAGATGCGCGCGGCGAGCACCTCCGCGATCGAGCGCGCGCCGCCCCGCTCGTCGGCCGGCGGCTCATCGGGCAGCTCGGCGAGCATGCCGCGAGCCCAGTCGGCGGCCGGCACGACGTGCTTGCGCACGTGCTTCGGCAGGCTCTTGATCATCGCCGTCAGCAGCTCCTCGCGCATGCCCGGCACGAGCCAGTCGAACCCGGCGGGGCTCAGCCGCGGCAGCACGGCGAGCGGCACGTGCACGGTGAGCCCGTCGTCGGCGGCGCCCGGCTCGAAGCGGTAGCTGAGGCGCAGACGCTGCTCGCCCTGCTGCCACCGGGTGGGGAACGCCGCGGTGTCGACCCGCGCATCCTCGCCCGTCAGGTCCTCGCGGGTCATCGTCAGCAGGTCGGGGGTCTCCTCGCGGGCCTTCCGCCACCAGCCCTCGAAGCCTCGCGTCGAGGCGACGTCGGCGGGGATGCGCGCATCGAAGAAGTCGAAGACCGCCTCGTCGCCGACCAGCAGGTCGCGGCGCCGCTGGCGCTCCTCGAGCCGCTCGATCTCGCGCCGCAGCTCGCGGTTCCTGCGGTCGAAGTCCTGCGGGCTGTCCCACTCGCCCTCGACGAGCGCGTGGCGGATGAACAGCTCGCGCGCGTGCGCCGGGTCGATGCGCTGGAACTGCACGCGCCGCCGCTCGACGATCGTCACGCCGAAGAGCGTCACCTTCTCGTACGCGACGACCGCGCCCTGCTTGCGCTCCCAGTGCGGCTCGCTCACCTGGCGCTTCGCCAGGTCGCCCGCGAGCGGCTCGGCCCAGGCGAGGTCGATGGATGCGACGGTGCGGGCGAAGAGGCGGCTCGTCTCGACGAGCTCGGCGGCCATGACCGCGCGGGGCGGGCTCTTCGCGAGGCCGGAGCCCGGGAAGATCTGGAACCGCGCGCCGCGTGCGCCGACGTACTCGGCGCGGGCGCGCATCCGCCGCTTCGATTCGCCCGGGCGCGGCTGCTGCGGCTTCTGCGTCTCGTCGAGCACGCCGATGCGACCGAGGAGGCCCGCGAGCAGCGCCTTGTGGACGGCGACGGCGTCGACCCCGACCGTGAGGGAGCCGGGGCCGCCCTCCGTCCCCTCCGCTGGTCGAGCCGCGCGCGCCGCAGGCGCTCGCGAGTCGAGACCACCCCGAGCGTCGTCTCGAGACGCCCCTTCGGGGCTCCTCGACGAGCGAGGCGGCTTCAGCCCCATCGCCTTCGTCAGCTGCCGCACCACGTCCTGCCACTCCCGCACGCGCAGGAACGAGAGGTGCTCCGCCTTGCACGCCTTGCGGAACTGGTTGCCCGACAGTGCCGCCTGCTGCGCCTGCAGGTGCCGCCAGAGCGCGAGCAGCGTGATGAAGTCGCTCGTCGGGTCGACGAACCGCGCGTGCGAGCGGTCGGCCTCCTCGCGCCGCTCGAGCGGCCGCTCCCGCGGGTCCTGGATCGTCAGGCCCGCGACGATCGCGATGACCTCGTGGGCGACGCCCGCGTCTCTGCCGGCCAGGGCCATCCGCCCGAACCGCGGATCGACGGGCAGGCGCGCGAGCTCCCGGCCGATGCGGGTGATGTCGCCCTTCGGGGTGATGGCGCCGAGCTCGCGCAGCAGGTCGCGGCCGTCCTTGATGCCGCGCGGGTCGGGCGGCTGCAGGAAGGGGAAGTCCTCGAGCGCCCCGAGCCCGAGTGACGCGGCCTGCAGGATGACCGCCGCGAGGTTGGTGCGGAGGATCTCGGGGTCGGTGAACGCGGGGCGCCTGTCGAAGTCGGCCTCGGCGTAGAGGCGGATCGCGATGCCCGGCGCGACGCGGCCCGCGCGCCCGGAGCGCTGGTTGGCGCTCGCCTGGCTGATCGCCTCGATCGGCAGCCGCTGCACCTTCGAGCGCGCGGAGTATCGCGAGATGCGGGCCGTGCCGGTGTCGATCACGTGGCGGATGCCCGGCACCGTGAGGCTCGTCTCGGCGACGTTCGTGGCGAGCACGACGCGTCGCTTCGTGCCGGGGCGCGTGCTGCGCTCGAAGACGCGGTGCTGGTCGGCGGCGCTCAGGCGCCCGTAGAGCGGCAGGATCTCGGTCGCCTGGCCGAGCCGGCCCTGCAGCTGGTCCTGCGCGTCGCGGATGTCGGCCTCGCTCGGCAGGAACACCAGCACGTCGCCGGTGTCGTCGCGCGCGATCTCGGCGAGCGCCGACTCGATGCCGTCGATCGGGTCGAGGTCGGCGGCCGGCTCGTCGGCCTCGCCGTCGTCGTCCTCGTCCATCGCCTCGGCGACGAGCGGGCGATAGCGGATGTCGACCGGGAACGTGCGGCCCGAGACCTCGACGATCGGCGCGCCGCCGAAGTGCCGGCTGAACGACTCCGGATCGATCGTCGCGCTCGTGACGATCACCTTGAGGTCGGGCCGACGGGGGAGGAGCCGCTGCAGGTAGCCGATCAGGAAGTCGATCGTGAGGCTGCGCTCGTGCGCCTCGTCGATGATGATCGTGTCGTACTGCTGCAGGTCGCGGTCGCGGTGCATCTCGGCGAGCAGGATGCCGTCGGTCATCACCTTGATCTGCGTCTCGGCGCTCACCTGGTCGGTGAAGCGCACCTTGTAGCCGACGGCAGTGCCCAGCTCGACGTCGAGCTCCTCGGCGATGCGCTCGGCGATCGTGCGGGCGGCGAGGCGCCGCGGCTGCGTGTGGCCGATGCTCGTGCGGCCCAGCTCGAGGCACATCTTGGGCAGCTGCGTCGTCTTGCCCGAGCCGGTCGCACCGGCGACGATCACCACCTGGTGGTCGCGGATCGCCGCCATGATCTCGTCGCGCGCCTCGCTGACCGGGAGGTCGGCCGGGTAGTCGATGCGCATCCCACCATTCTCCCGCAGTGCGCCCGTGCGCTTGCGCGCTCGCGCGCCCCGCGCATCCGCCGCCCCGCCCCGGAGCGTTCGCCGACCCGATCGACCCCCGCCGACCCGGTGCACCGGGTCGCGTTCGGTGGGACGGGTCGGTCTCGCGGGGCGGCGGGGGAGAGGGCGGCGATCCACAGGAGCAGGGGGAGCGCCGCCCGCGATGCTCGAGCCCTGGCAGGGTGCCCGCATGACAGCCGATCACCAGGCCATCCGGCCGCGCACGAAGCGGGAGCTGGCAGGAGGCCCGGCGCTGCGCCGGCCGGAGCGCGACGTCGGCCTGGCCCGCGTGCGACGCGGGGTGTACGCCGAGTCGAGCGCGTTCGCCGATGCGAGCCGCGAGGCTCGGTACCTGCTCCGGATCCGCGCTGTGCACGCGGTGCGACCGCGTGCGATCGTCGCGCGCGAGTCGGCTCTGGCGCTGCACGGGGTCCCGTACGGCCTCGAACCGGATGCGGTCTACACCGTGGGCGGGTCGAAGACGGCTGGAAGGAAGGCCGGCGTCGTGCACGCGCAGATCCCGATCGACGCGCGCGACGTCACGATGGTCGGCGACGTGCGGGCGACCACGGTGGCCTACGCGCTCGCGGACGTCGCGCGCCGGGGCGACGCAGTGGACTCGGTCTCGGCGATCGATTGGGCGCTGCGCAGCGCGCGCACGACGAAGCCGGCCATCCGCGATGCGCTCGCCAGGCAGAGCAAGCGCGGCCGGGCGCGCGCCGAGTGGGCGATCGGGTTCGCGGATGGGCGCGCGGAGTCGGTGGGCGAGTCGTGGAGCCGGGTGCGCGTGTTCGAGCTCGGGTTCGCCGCACCCGAGCTGCAGGTGCCCGTGACCGGGCCGACCGGCCGGATCTGGCGCGTCGACATGCGCTTCTCCCGGCCCGGCCGCCGCCCGGTCTACGGCGAGTTCGACGGCATGCAGAAGTACGGCGTGCTGGCGCAGCAGCAGGGCAAGCGCGGCGTCGACGCGCTCGCGGACGAGAAGCTGCGCGACGACGACCTGCTCCTCACCGGCGACCCCGCGCACTGGGTCTGGGACGACGTGCTGCGGCCGGCCCGCTTGGAGCGGATCCTCGAGCGCTACGGCGTCCCGCGGCCCAGGCCGCGGCTCATCCGCATGTCGCGCGGCGCCTGAGCCCGCGAGATCGACCCGCTCCACCCGTTCCGACCCGGTGCACCGGGTCGCTGTGGGTCGGACGGGTCGGTGGAGCGGGAGGCGCGCAGGAGGCGCGGCGCGGGCGAGCGGGGTGCGCAGGAGGCGCGACGCACGCTCTGGTGCTTCTCAGGAGCCGAGGTCAGGATGGCGCCATGGACATCCACGACAACGGACCCAAACCGAACGTCTTCGACATCGAGACGGCGACGGTCGAGAACAGCAACTACCGAGCCGTCGCCTGGACGGGCAAGCACCTGCAGGTCACGCTCATGTCGATCGAGCCCGGCAAGACCATCGGGCTCGAGGTGCACAAGGGCACCGACCAGTTCCTGCGCATCGACCAGGGCAAGGGCGTCGCGAAGATCGGGCCCGCCGAGGACGACCTGCAGGAGTACGAGGTCGAGGACGGCTGGAGCATCCAGGTGCCCGAGGGCATGTGGCACGACGTCGAGAACACCGGCGACGAGCCGCTGCGCCTCTACGCCATCTACGCGCCGACGCACCACGCGAAGGGCATCGTGCAGGCGACGGCCGAGAAGGCCGAGGAGGACGAGGAGGCCGGCCGCGACGAGCCGCCGAAGTGGGTCGCCGAGGTCGACACGAAGGGCGAGGAGAAGGCCTGAGCCGCACCTCTTCCCGAAGACGCGACGACGCCCGCCGACAGGATCGGCGGGCGTCGTCGCGTGCGGGGCGGATGCGTCAGGCGCGGCCGGTCTCCTCGGCGTGCGTCTCGTCGGCGCTGGCCTGGTCGGCGTGGGCGTCGTCCGCCCCGCCCTCGGGCGCTGCCTCGACGTCGGTCTCGGCCGGCGGCGTCGCGATGTCGGGGTCGGCACCGATGACGGCGGTGCCGTCCTGGGCGTCGGCGCTCGGACCCGGCGGGTCGGCCTCGCGCTCGCCGGCCGGCTCGTCGTGGCCCTGGTGGCCCTCCTCCGGAGCGGGGGAGTAGCCGCGGGGCGCGTCGTCGCCGGGGTGCGCGGGGGCCTCGGGCAGCGTGCCGCCCTCGGGCGCATCGTGGTGGGGCCGCGCGCGGTCGTCGGCGTCGGAGCCGGCGACCGAGTCGCCGGGCAGCGTGCCGCCGCGCGTGGCGGCGGGGTCGGCGCCGATCTCGTCGGCCGTCGGCACGACGCCGTCGCCGAAGGCGGCCGCCGTGGCGGCTGCCGCGCCGGCTCCGCCCGCGAGGCCGGCCGAGACACCGGCGGCGCCCTGGGCCTCGGAGACCGCAGGCGCACCGCGCTCGCGTGCGCGCGCATCCGCCGCCTCGGCGTAGTCGGGGTGGGGCTGCCCGGGCGCGAGGTCGTCGTGGTCGGCCGCGTCGCCGTCGAGCGGGTTGTCGCCGATGAGCGGCGGCTGCTCCTCGCCGAACTCGCCGCGGCGCTCGAGCACGAACACCGACGCGAGCATGGTGATGAGCGAGAGGCCCACGAAGGTCCAGCCGAGCACGTTGTTGCCGACGATGCCGAGGCCGTCGGTGACGCGCGTGTAGCTGAGGATGGCGAGCAGCGCGCCGACGCCGACGAGCACGCTCGTCGTGACGACGAACCAGGTGGGCCGGGTGCGGCGCGTGGCGATCACGGCGCCGACGACGAGGGCTGCGAGACCGAGCAGGTAGTGCATGCGGTCAGCCTAGGGGCGATGGCTGGATCGGTGTCGAGCGAAGAGGGTGGGCGCCAGGAACCGCTCGCGGCCGTGCCGCCGTCAGCCGCCCGCGCGCTCGACCGTGGCCATCATCCCGGCGTCCTCGTGGTCGAGGATGTGGCAGTGGTAGACCGTGACGCCGCTGAACCGCGTGAAGGCGATCCGCACGACCACGCGCCCCTGGGCGGGCACGTGCACGACGTCGCGCCATCGCACGTCGGCGACGGCGGCGCCGTCGGCCTCGACGACCTGCATCGGCCACACGTGCAGGTGGAAGGGATGGTCCATGGGCGTCGGGTTGGAGATCGTCCACTCCTCGACCGCGTCCGCCGCGACGCGCTGGTCGATGCGCGCCTCGTCGAACGCGCGGCCATCGAAGCCGAACGACCCCATGCCGCCGGGACCCATCCCGCCCGCGGGACCCATGCCCATCCCCATGCTCATGCTGAAGGAGATCGCGCGCCGCGCGTCGGGCTCGCGTCCGCGCAGATCGGCGTCGGCGGGTCGCGACGGCACGGCGGGCGCCGCGCCGGTGGCAGCGCTCGCCCCCTCGATCCTGACGTCGGCGAGCACGCCTGGACCGGAGACGTCTGCCGCGCCCGCCATCATCCCCGCCATCGCCGACAGCCGGTCGTGCCCCAGGGTGCGCAGTTCCGAGGAGCCCGCGCGCATGGTGACGAGCAGGTCGATGCGGTTGCCGGGAGCGAGGAGCGCCTCCTCGATCTCCCGGGGAGCCGGCTCGTGGCCGGAGTCGGTGCCCAGCAGGTGCAGCTGCTGACCGGGCAGCGCGAGGCGCAGGTACCTCGAGGTGCAGGCGTTGACGACCCGCCAGCGCTCCCGCTCGCCGGGCCGCGCGGTGATCTGCGGTCGCAGCTGGCCGTTGACCAGCAGCAGCTCGCCCTCGCGGCCGAGCATCCGCTGCATCGCCCCGGCGGGCGCGACCGCGCCGGCGGGCGTCAGCGTGGTGTCCGAGATCACCAGCACCCGCTCGCGCGCCTCCGGGACGTCGTCGTCGTCCTCGACGACGATCGCGCCGAACATCCCGGCGAAGACCTGATCGGCGACGCTGCCGTGCCGGTGCGGGTGGTACCAGAAGACCCCCGGCGGGTGGTCCTCCGGCAGGTCGAAGGCGTAGTCGAACGCCTCGCCCGGCGCGATGCTGAGGAACGGGTTGTCGGAGCTGCCCGAGGGCGAGACGGAGAGGCCGTGGGTGTGGAGGTTGGTCGGCACGGCGAGCCGGTTCACGAGCCGGACCTCGATGCGGTCACCGGGCCGCACCCGCCACGTGGTCGCGGGCACGGCGCCGCTGTACGCGAGCACGCGTGCCCGGCGCCCCGCGAGCTCGACCTCCTCGCTCGCGGCGACGAGCTCGGTGCGCAGCACGCCGCCGGCGCTCCGCACCGCCGCGGGCTCGCGCAGCGCCGGCCCGCGACCGACGCCCGTCGCCGCCCAGGGCAGGCCCGTGCTCGCGAGGCCCACCCCGCCGACGGCGATCCCGAGCGCGCTCCACGCGCCGAGCGCGAGCGCCTGGCGACGGGTGATCGGCTCCATCAGCCGTCGCCGCGGATCCGCCCGAGGCGCTCGTCGTACTCGGCGGTGTCGATCTCGCCGCGGGCGTAGCGCTCGTCGAGGATCGCGCGCGCCTGCGCCTGCGCCTGCGCGTCACCGGGCGCCGGTCCTCGCCGGCGGGGGTCGACGCCGCCGACCGTGAGGCGCACGAGCAGGATCACGAGCGTCGCGATCCCCGCGAGCAGCAGCAGCAGCAGGAAGACCCAGCTCCAGCCCGCGGCCATCCCTGCCCAGCCCCAGTCGCCCATCATGCTGCACCGTCCCTCCCCGCCGATGGCGGTTCGTGCAGCGCGCACGCGGTCGTGCGCGCCGCTCCCCGGTGCCGGGAAGACGCCGTCAGGATACCCCCGGAGGTATCTGCGGACAAGGGCCTCGGCGCGCCGTGTGGGCGGTCTCGCCTACCCTTGATCCAGTGACGAGCCCCGCGACCGAGACGCACGCCAGCAGCGCGCACTTCGGCTCGTGGGCGGCCGACCACCTCCCGCCGAACTACCCCGAGCGCGCCGCCTGGGGCACCGTGCAGCCGCTGCGCGCCTGGCAGGAGGAGGCGCTCACCCAGTACTTCACCACCGAGCCGCGCGACTTCCTCGCGGCCGCGACCCCGGGCGCCGGCAAGACGACCTTCGCGCTGCGCCTCGCCTCCGAGCTGCTGCGCCGCGGCACCGTCTCGCGCATCACCGTCGTGGCGCCCACCGAGCACCTGAAGCAGCAGTGGGCCGACGCCGCGCACCGCGCGGGCATCCGGCTCGACCCCGACTTCTCGAACGGCGACGGCGACTACCCCCGGCAGTACCACGGCGTCGTCGTGACGTACGCGCAGGTCGCGGCCCGCGCATCCGTGCACGAGCGCATCACCCGCTCGGCGCCGAGCCTCATCATCCTCGACGAGGTGCACCACGCCGGCGACGCGCTCTCGTGGGGCGACGCGGTGCTCGAGGCGTTCGGTCCGGCCGCGCGCCGCCTGTCGCTGACGGGCACGCCGTTCCGCAGCGACACCTCGCCCATCCCGTTCGTCGAGTACATCCGCGACGAGCGCGGCGTGCGCATCTCGAGCACCGACTACGCCTACGGCTACGACGCGGCGCTCCGCGACGGCGTCGTGCGCCCGGTCGTCTTCATGGCCTACGCGGGCACGATGCAGTGGCGCACCTCGATGGGCGACGAGATGAAGGCCACGCTCGGCCAGGGCGACACGAAGGACATCACGAACGGCGCCTGGCGCACAGCCCTCGACCCGGGCGGCGAGTGGATCCAGCAGGTGCTGCGCTCGGCCGACGTGCGGCTGACGCACGTGCGCCACTCGGTGCCGGATGCGGGCGGTCTCGTGATCGCGACCGACCAGGCCCAGGCGAGGCAGTACGCGCAGCTGCTGCGCGCCATCTCGGGGGAGGAGCCGACCGTCGTGCTCTCCGACGACGCGGGCGCCTCCGACCGGATCAGCGCGTTCTCGGCCGGCACGTCGAGGTGGATGGTGGCGGTGCGGATGGTCTCGGAGGGCGTCGACGTCCCGCGGCTCGCGGTGGGCGTCTACGCCACGAGCTCGGCGACGCCGCTCTTCTTCGCGCAGGTGATCGGCCGCTTCGTGCGCTCGCGGAAGCGCGGCGAGATCGCGACGGTGTTCCTGCCCTCGGTGACGCCGCTGCTCACGCTCGCCGCCGAGCTCGAGCGGCAGCGCGACCACGCGCTCGACAAGGAGCAGGACGACGACCAGCTGCTCGACGACGACCTCATGGCCGCCGCCGAGCAGGGCGATAGTGACGACCGCGAGCCTGCGCCGTTCACGTGGGAGCCGCTCGAGTCGAGCGCCACCTTCGACCGGGTGCTCTTCGGCGACGCCGAGTTCGGCCAGCTCGTCGAGCCGGCGACCGAGGAGGAGATGGACTTCATCGGCATCCCCGGGCTGCTCGACGCCGAGGAGGTCTCCGACCTGCTGAAGCGGCGCCACGCGCGGCAGGCCGCGCGCATCCGCGACCGGCCGCCCAACCAGGAGGCGCCCGAGCCGCTCTACCGGAACATGCGCGAGGAGCGGCAGCTGCTCAACTCGCTCGTCGCGATCGTCGCCAAGCGCCGAGGTGAGGCGCACGCGCTCGTGCACGCCGAGGCGCGAAGGATCTGCGGCGGGCCGCCGGTCGCGCAGGCGTCGATGCAGCAGCTGCGCGACCGCATCCACTACCTGCGACGGGTCGTCGACAAGCGCTGAGCCGCTCGCTGGCGGCCTCGGCGCCTAGTCGTGCTCGACCCAGCAGACGAGCACCGAGGATGCGACGGCGTAGGCGACCTCGGACTGCGTCATCGTGCCGTCGGCGAGCTGCTCGGGGAGGCCCGTCGCGTCGACCAGGAGGGTCTTGCCGTCGCGGAGGAACGCGACCACGCCGTCGCCGGTCGAGAACGACGGCAGGCCGAGCCCGAGCATCCCCTCGATCTCCTCGGCGCCGGGAAGGCTGCCCTGCAGCTCGGCGAAGTGCGCCTCGCCGACCGCGGGATCGGTCGCGTCGTGCACCGAGAGCACGAGCGGCGCCCCGTCGACGTCGTAGGTGCAGGTGAAGTCGGGCGAGTCCCAGGCGGTTGCGGGCGGCTCGGGGTCGCTCAGCCGCAGCATGGAGACGACGGCGGTCTCGACCTGCCCGCCGCAGACCATCGCGGCCGCCTCGGACGGCCCGCCCGACGCATCCGCCGAGCCGTGCGCGCCGTGGTCGCCGTGCTCGGAGCCGGGCATGACGCTGCCGTCGGGCATCGTGTGCGAGGCCTCGGGCGACGGGGACGTCGTCGGCGCGGGCGCTGCGCCCGGCCCGGCGGTCGCGGTAGCGCAGCCGGTCAGCATGAGAGCCGCGACGGCGAGGACGGCGAGTCGGTGCGAGCTGGTCATGCCGGTGGTTCGGCGCGACACGGCCGGCGGATTGCGGATGCGCGCGCAGCGCCCACCCGATCCAATCCGCCGTGGGGAGGGTGCCGAACCCCACACCACGAGGGCACAAGCCTTGTGCCCGAGATCCTCCGGAAGAGGTCCATCCCATGAAGAACAAGGCAGTTCTGCTCGGCGCCCCGGCGCTCGGGCTCGGTCTCGTCATGCTGGGCGCTGCCCCGGCCATGGCCCACGACGCCTCCGGCTCGTACTCGACGATGCTCGAGGAGATCAACAACAGCGGCGCATCCGGCGAGGTCTGGATCGACGTCGAGGGCACGACCGCGACGGTCACGCTGAACGCATCCGGCCTCGCGGCCGAGTTCGACGGCGCGCCCTACCCGCACGTGCAGCACATCCACATCGGCGCGCAGGGCGTCTGCCCGAGCCCCGACGCCGACACCAACGGCGACGGCATCATCAGCACCACCGAGGGCGGCCCGTCGTACGGCGACATCGGCACGACGCTCTCGGTCGGCGACGCCGACAAGAGCCCGGCCGGCGGCCTCGACCTCGCGGCCGCTCCCGCGGGCGACACCATCTCGTACGAGGAGACGTTCGAGCTCGACCAGGCCACGATGGCTGCGCTCGAGGGCGGCACCGCGGTCGTCGTCGTGCACGGCCTCGACCCGGCCACGCAGCCCGAGGCCGGCACGAGCGAGAGCGACCTCGTGCCCGAGCTGCCGCTGGCAGCCACCTCGCCCGCGCTCTGCGGCGCCCTCGCCATGGCTCCGGCCGGCGGCGTGGACACCGGCGTCGAGCAGGGCACCGACGGCACCGCGATGACCGTGACCGCGCTGGGCGGCCTGCTGGCCGTCGGCACCGTCGCCGGTGTCGTGATGCTCCGTCGCCGCGCGATCACGAACGACTGACCACCCGTCAGCTCGATGATCTCCCCTGGAACGGGCCGCCGCCATCGCCTCACGGCGGTGGCGGCGGCCCTCCTGCTCTCGCTCACGGCCTGCGCCGGCACGGGAGCCGATGCCCCGCTTGAGGCGGCGCCGTCGCCCGCCACGACGCAGTCGCCCGCGCCTGCCCCCTCCGAGAGCGCCGAGCAGCAGGCCGACGACGCGGCCCCCGCCGCCGCCCCCGCCATGGAGGCTTCGACGCCCATCAGCGTCAGCATCCCCGCGATCGACCGCGAGGCCCCGCTCATCCGCACCGGCATGCGCGACGACGGCACCCTCGAGGTGCCCCCCGACGCCGATGGGTCGCCCGCGAGCTGGTACGACGGCTCGCCCACGCCCGGCGAGGTCGGCGCGGCGGTGCTGCTCGGCCACGTCAACTCGCTCACCGACGACAGCGGCGTCTTCTACGACCTCGTCTCGCTCGAGGTCGGCGACGAGGTGAGCGTCGCCCGCGAGGACGGCACCACCGCGACCTTCGAGATCTACCGCGTCGAGTCGTTCGCGAAGTCCGAGTTTCCGACGCGCGACGTCTACTACCCGGTGCCCGACCCCGAGCTGCGCCTCATCACGTGCGACGACCTCGGCGAGGCCGACGGCGAATTCCCGAACAACCTCATCGTCTTCGCGCGGCTGGTGGCGACGGCGTAGCGGTCACGGCGCCGGCGGGGTCTCCCAGCCCTGCAGCGCCGGGCACACCTGCCACGAGACGACGACGTCGCCGCGGTCGAGCGGGATGCCCGCCATGTCGGCGTGCATCTGCACGCCGTCGGCGCCCTCGTGGCGGCTCACCGCATCCCACTGCAGGAGCGTCGTGAGGGCCCCGTCGGGGTGCACCGAGATGCCGTAGCTGCGCGTGTTGTCGCTCATCGAGATGCGCGTCTGCTCCATGCCGCGCTCGGTGGCCCACGCGACGAGCGCCTGGTCGATCTCGTCGAGCCGCGCGCCGTCGTCGCCGCCGTCGAGGTAGGCGCGGGCGAACCGCATCCGGCAGTCGTTCGTCAGCATCGTCCAGCTCGACGCGCACAGCACGTCGAAGCGGTCGAGCGCGCCCGGCAGGTCGAAGCCGCCGCGGTACTGGGCGTCGGCCGGCACCTCGTCGACCTTGTCCTCGGGGCCGCCCCAGAAGACGTCGTCGTGGCAGCGCGCCGACGGGCCGAGCATGTGGCCGATCGGCTCCGCAGGGGACGCGGTCGCGCCCGGGTCGGTGCGGTCGGGGCCGCCGCCGGTGGGCAGGCAGCCGCTCAGGGCGACCAGCGCGGCCACGGCGACGAGGCAGCGCATCGCGCGTGCCCGGGAACGGCCGACGACCGCCATGACCGCCTCCTCATCGAGGCCTCCGCTTCGGGAGTCGTGCCGATCGTACGCCCGTGCCCCCTCGGCGGCCAGGGGCGTCACGCGGCACGCGCCGTCAGCGTGCATCGCTAGGCTCGGCACCATGCAGCACCATGATGTGAGAGCCCGCAAGAGCGCCGAGAACCTGCCCCGCGAGGAGCAGCTCGCCTGGAAGATCGCCCAGGTCGCCGTCGACCCGGTCGAGGTCGAGGCCGAGGTCGTCGAGATGATCGCGAACCGCATCATCGACAACGCGTCGGTGGCGATCGCGAGCCTCAACCGCCCGCCGGTCGTGTCAGCCCGCGAGCAGGCGCAGCGCCACCCGTACGAGCCCGGTGCCGCGGTCTACGGCATCGAGGACCGCGTGAGCCCCGAGTGGGCCGCCTGGGCGAACGGCGTCGCCGTGCGCGAGCTCGACTACCACGACACGTTCCTGGCCGCCGACTACTCCCACCCGGGCGACAACATCCCGCCGATCCTCGCGGTCGCGCAGCACGTCGGCTGCGACGGGCGCGCGCTCGTGCGCGGCATCGCGACCGGCTACGAGATCCAGGTCGACCTCGTGCGCGCGATCAGCCTCCACAAGCACAAGATCGACCACGTCGCCCACCTCGGCCCGTCGGCCGCCGCCGGCATCGGCACGATGCTCGGCCTCGAGGCCGAGACGATCTTCCAGGCGGTCGGCCAGGCGCTGCACACCACGACCGCCACCCGCCAGTCGCGCAAGGGCGAGATCTCCACCTGGAAGGCGCACGCCCCCGCGTTCGCCGGGAAGATGGCGGTCGAGTCGGTCGACCGCGCCATGCGCGGCCAGACGAGCCCCGTGCCGATCTACGAGGGCGAGGACGGCGTGATCGCCTGGCTGCTCGACGGCTGGGAGGGCGCCTACCAGGTGCCACTGCCCGCGCCGGGCGAGCCCAAGCGCGGCATCCTCGACACGTACACGAAGGAGCACTCGGCCGAGTACCAGGCGCAGGCCTGGATCGACCTCGCGCGCAAGCTCGGCGCCGAGCGCCCCGAGCTGCGCGACCCCGAGAACGTCGCGTCGATCGTGCTGCACACGAGCCACCACACGCACTACGTCATCGGCTCGGGCGCCAACGACCCGCAGAAGTACGACCCGACGGCCTCGCGCGAGACCCTCGACCACTCGATCCCGTACATCGTCGCGGTCGCGCTGCAGGACGGCGGCTGGCACCACGTCGACTCCTACGCGCCCGAGCGCGCCGCCCGGCCGGACACGGTCGAGCTGTGGAACAAGATCTCCACGCTCGAGGACCCAGTGTGGACCGAGCGCTACCACGACCCGGACCCCGACAAGAAGGCGTTCGGCGGCCGCATCGTCATCACGCTCACCTCGGGCGAGACGATCGAGGACGAGATCTCGGTGGCGGATGCGCACCCGGCCGGCGCGCGCCCGTTCGGCCGGGCGGAGTACGTGCAGAAGCTGCGCACGCTCGCGCAGGGCATCATCGACGACGCAGAGATCGACCGCTTCCTCGGGCTCGTCGAGCGCCTGCCCGAGCTGACGGCCGACGAGGTGCGGCAGCTCAACGTCGTGGCGCCCGCGGGCACCGTCGACGCCGGCACGACGCAGGGCATCTTCTAGTGCTGTCGACCAGCGTCACGCCCAA
Source organism: Agrococcus sp. GW821-FHT14H11 (assembly GCF_058803545.1). Classification (NCBI taxonomy): domain Bacteria; kingdom Bacillati; phylum Actinomycetota; class Actinomycetes; order Micrococcales; family Microbacteriaceae; genus Agrococcus; species Agrococcus sp. GW821-FHT14H11. Next base: position 231,885 of record NZ_JBXAPA010000005.1, on the reverse strand, counting down.
CGAGAAGCGCAAGGCGCTGCGGGCGGGCCTCGCCTCCGGCACGCTGCAGCGCTTCCCGGGCGCCTTCACGCCGCTGTCGGCGCCGCTCATCCAGCAGCTCGGCTTCGAGGGGGCCTACATCTCGGGCGCCGTCATGGCGGCCGAGCTGGGGCTGCCCGACATCGGCCTGACGACGCTCACCGAGGTCGCCCAGCGCGGCCGCGAGATCTCGCGCATGACCGACCTGCCGACGCTCATCGACGCCGACACGGGCTTCGGCGAGGCGATGAACGTCGCGCGCGCCGTGCACGAGCTCGAGGACGCGGGCGTCTCGGGACTCCACCTCGAGGACCAGGTCAACCCCAAGCGGTGCGGCCACCTCGACGGCAAGGAGGTCGTGCCGCTCGACCAGGCGGTGCAGCGCATCGCGGCCGCCGTCGCCGCGCGCCGCGACAGCGACCTGCTCATCATGGCCCGCACCGACATCCGCGGCGTCGCCGGGCTCGAGGCCGCGAAGGACCGCGCGAAGGCGCTCGAGGCCGCCGGCGCCGACGCGATCTTCCCCGAGGCGATGGCCACGCTCGAGGAGTTCGCGGCGATCCGCGAGGCCGTCGACGTGCCGATCCTCGCCAACATGACCGAGTTCGGCAAGAGCGCGCTCTTCACCCACCAGCAGCTGCAGGACGTGGGGGTCAACATCGCCATCCACCCGGTGTCGCTGCTGCGCATCGCGATGGGCGCGATCGAGCGCGAGCTCGGCGTGCTGGCCGAGACGGGCACCCTCGAGGGCGCGGTCGAGCGCATGCAGACGCGCGCGCGGCTCTACGAGCTCAACGACTACGCCGCCTACAGCGCCTTCGACGAGGGCGTGTTCGACTTCGAGGTGCCCGGTCGCCTCATCGGGGGCGCGCACGGATGAGCCTGCTCTTCTCGCCCGTCACGGTGGGCGCCGTCGAGGTGCGCAACCGCGCCTGGGTCTCGCCCATGTGCCAGTACTCGTGCGAGCAGCTCGACGGCGTGCCCGGCCAGTGGCACCTCGAGCACCTCGCCTCCTTCGCGCGCGGCGGCGCGGGCCTCGTCATGACCGAGGCCGCCGCGGTCGTGCCCGAGGGCCGCATCTCGCCGCAGGACGCCGGCATCTGGGACGACGAGCAAGGCGAGGCGTGGGCGGTGATCGCCGAGCGCATCCGCGCCCACGGCGCCGTGCCCGCCATCCAGCTCGCCCATGCCGGCCGCAAGGCATCCACGTACCGCCCGTGGAGCGGCCGCGGCAGCGTGCCGCAGGGCGAGGGCGGCTGGCAGACGGTCAGCGCGGGCGCGGATGCGTTCGGCCGGTTCGCGCCGCCGCGCGCGCTGGGTGCCGACGAGGTGGCGCAGCTGCCGGAGCGCTTCGCCGAGGGCGCCCGACGCGCCGCGGCCGCGGGCTTCGACGCGATCGAGGTCCACGCCGCGCACGGCTACCTGCTGCACCAGTTCCTCTCACCGCTCACCAACCACCGCGACGACGAGTGGGGGCCCGACGCCGACGGCCTCCGCGTCGAGCTGCTGCGCCGCGTCGTCGCGGCCGTGCGCGAGGCGGCGCCGGACGCCGCGCTCATGGTGCGCCTCAGCGCCTCCGACTGGGTCGAGGGCGGCATCGACACGCGCCTCACGATCGAGCACGTGCGCGCCGCCGCCGATGCGGGCGCCGACTGGTTCGACCTCTCCTCCGGCGGGCTCGACCCGCGGCAGGAGATCCCGCTCGGGCCCGGCTACCAGGTGCACTTCGCCCGCGACGTGCGCGCCGCGACGGGCCTGCCCGTCAACGCCGTCGGGCTCATCGACGAGCCGTCGCACGCCGAGCAGCTGCTCGCCGAGGGCGACGCCGACGCGGTGATGCTCGCCCGCGCGTGGCTGCGCAACCCGCACTGGGCCCTCGCGGCCGAGGCCGCCCTCGACGGCGAGCCCGAGGCATCCGTCTGGCCTCCGCAGTACACGAGGGCGCGGCAGGCATAGCCGCGCCCTCGGCCCCGCTCCGCGCCGAGCCGTTCGCCTCCGTGCCGTAAGGTGCAAGGCGACTGCTCAGCGCGGAGCGAGGCCGACTGATCCCGATCGGATCGCGGCATCCCGCGCGGATGGCGGCTCCCTAGACACAAGGAGACGGGATGACGATCGATCTGGCCACCTACGCCCTCAGCGACGACGAGCTGACGCTCGCGGAGACCATCCGCGACTTCGCCGACCGCGTCGTGGCGCCCGTCTCGTACGAGGCCGACCGCACGAAGACGCTCCCGATGGACGTCGTCGCCCAGATGGGCGAGATGGGCCTGTTCGGCATCCCCTTCCCCGAGGAGCACGGCGGCCAGGGCGGCGACTACTTCGCGCTCTGCCTCGCGATCGAGGCGCTCGCGCGCGTCGACCAGTCGATCGCCATCACGCTCGAGGCGGGCGTGAGCCTCGGCGCCATGCCCGTGTTCCGCTTCGGCACGCCCGAGCAGCAGGCCGAGCTGCTGCCGCCGCTGCTCGAGGGCACCGCGCTGGCCGGCTTCGGCCTCACCGAGCCCGGCGCCGGCTCCGACGCGGGCGCGACCCGCACGACCGCGCGCCTCGACGGCGACGAGTGGGTCATCAACGGCGCGAAGCAGTTCATCACCAACTCCGGCACGTCCATCACGAAGTTCGTCACCGTCACGGCTGTCACGGGCGAGCAGGACGGCCGCAAGGAGATCTCGACGATCATCGTGCCGAACGGCACCCCCGGCTTCACTGTCGACCCCGGCTACGACAAGGTCGGCTGGCACGCCTCCGACACGCATCCGCTCACCTTCTCCGACGCGCGCGTGCCCGCGGCGAACCTGCTGGGGGAGCGCGGCCGCGGCTTCGCCAACTTCCTGCACATCCTCGACGAGGGGCGCATCGCGATCGCGGCGCTCGCCACCGGCGCGGCCGAGGGCTGCCTCGAGGCCGCGGTCGACTACGCGAAGCAGCGCACGGTCTTCGGCGAGCCGCTGTCGACCCGCCAGAGCATCCAGTTCACGCTCGCGCGCATGCAGGCGCGCGTGCACAGCGCGCGCCTCGCGTGGCACCACGCGGCGCGCCTGCGCGACGCCGGCAAGCCGTTCAAGACCGAGGCGGCGATCGCCAAGCTCACCGCGAGCGACGCCGCGATGGACAATGCGCGCGAGGCGACGCAGATCTTCGGCGGCAACGGCTTCATGAACGAGTACCCGGTGGCGCGGCACTTCCGCGACTCGAAGATCCTCGAGATCGGCGAGGGAACGAGCGAGGTGCAGCTGCTGGTGGTGGCGCGGGCGCTCGGCGTGGCCTGAGCCGCGGCATTCCGTTGGTCGAGTAGGCCGCGTCACCCCGTCGGTCGAGTAGGCCGCGCAGCGGCCGTATCGAGACCGAGCTCGGCTTCGTCTCGATACGGCCCTCCGGGCCTACTCGACGAACGGGGTGGGGAGCGGCCGTACCTCGCCCCGTTGGTCGAGTAGGCCGCGCAGCGGCCGTATCGAGACCGCAGCACCCCGTTGGTCGAGTAGGCCGCGGAGCGGCCGTATCGAGACCGCGCCCGGCTTCGTCTCGATACGGCCCTGCGGGCCTACTCGACGAACGGGGAGGCCCTGCGGGCCCACTCGACGAACGGGAGCACTACTCGGACGCCGGCGGGGCGGGCCGCTCCGCCGCGCGCCGCTCCCGCTCCTCCTCGCCGACGACGAGCGCGTTGTCGCCCGACGCGGTGTGGTCGGGGCGATCCGGGCCCTTCGGCTGGATGCGACCGGGGTCGAGGGTGCGCTGCACGCCCTGGGCGTCGATCGGCCCGGTCGTCGCATCCGTGTACCACTCGGTGAGCGCCGGGTCGTCGGTGTCGAGCCACGCGCCCGCGCCGTCGTCGGCGTGCACGCCGCTCGAGCCGAAGACGAAGTCGTCGCCGTGCTCCTCGATGCCGAGCCGCACGCCCTGCGCGATTGCGGCCTTCGCGTACTTGTGGCGCAGCATGTAGGGGTCCGTGCGCAGGTCCTTCGCCCAGGCGACCATGATGCCGATCACCACGAACGCGAAGGGCAGCGCCGTCACGACCATGAGCGACTGCACGCCGCTGAGCGCCTCCTCGCCGCCGGCGACGAGCAGCGTCGCGGCGGTCGCGCCGAGCAGCACTCCCCACGTGATGGTCACCCAGCGGCTCGGCTCGGGCTTGCCGCCCTGGCTCATCGACGCCATCACGATCGACGCCGAGTCGGCGGAGGTGACGAAGAAGATGACGATCGACACGAGCGCGAGGATCGACGTGATGACGCCGAACGGCAGGTTGCCGAGCATCGCGAAGAGCATCGCCTCCGACGAGCCCGCCTCGCTGATGCCGAGCCCGGCCGCCTCCATCGACATCGACGTGCCGCCGACGATCGTGAACCAGACGAGGCAGACGGCCGACGGCACGACCACGACGACGGTGACGAACTCGCGCAGGGTGCGGCCGCGGGAGATCTTCGCGACGAACATCCCGACGAACGGTGTCCACGACACCCACCACGCCCAGTAGTAGGTGGTCCAGGCGGAGAGGAACGCGGCCGAGTCCTCGCTCTGCGCGGGGTTGCGCATGAGCATCGTGCCGAGGTCCTCGAAGAACGCGACCGTGACCGACGGCAGCAGGTTCAGCAGCAGCAGCGTCGGGCCAGCGACGAGCACGAAGACCCCGAGCACGCCGGCCACGACCATGTTGATGTTCGACAGGGCCCGGATGCCGCGCTTGATGCCCGAGACGGCCGAGACCACGAAGAGGGCCGTGAGCACCGCGATGGTGCCGATGATGAAGGCGTTGCCGACCTCGCCGATCCCCGCGACCATCTCGAAGCCGCGGCCGATCTGCAGCGCGCCGATGCCGAGCGAGATGGCGGTGCCGCCGAGCGTGACGATGATCGCGAAGACGTCGACGAGCTGGCCGAGCCAGCCCTCGGTGCGCTGGCCGAAGATGGGCGTGAAGATCGCCGAGATCAGCGGCGAGCGCCCGCGGCGGTAGGCGCCGTAGGCGATCGCGCCGCCCACGAGCGCGTAGTAGGCCCACGCCATCGGTCCCCAGTGGAGCAGCGTCTGCGCGAGCGCGGAGTGCATCGCGTCGACGGTGCCGGGCTCAGCGTCGAAGCCGTGCGGGGGAGCGAGGAAGTAGGTGAGCGGCTCCATGGGGCCGTAGAAGAGCAGGCCGATGCCGATGCCGGCGGAGAAGAGCATCGCGATCCAGGAGACGGTCGAGAACTCGGGCTCCTCGTCGTCGGAGCCGAGCCGCACGCCGCCGGTGCGGCCGTAGCCGACGAACATCATGAAGACCGTGATCGCGATCGTGAGCGCCCCGAAGAGCCAGCCGAAGTTCGTCGTCACCCAGCCGAGCGAGGCCGAGCCGGTCGCCTGGATGCTCGCCGGGTCGAGGATGCCCCAGACGATGACGGCGGCGATGAAGGCGCCGGCGATCGCGAACACGGCCCAGTTCGTGCCGAAGGTGCGGCCGGTGCGCTCGACGCCGATGCCGGGGATGAGCGCCGGATGCACGAGGCCGGGCTCCGTCACCTCCCGGATGACCTGCCGCACGGGGGTGCGGCGCGGATGCTCAGGGGTCGTGGGCGGCGTCTCGGCCATGGCGTCTCAGCTCGTCTCGTGTCGTTCGGTGCGGTCTCGTTCCAGCCCTCGCGGGCGACAGGCGACGCTATCGCGGGCCTCCGGCGCATCCTGCGAGCATCGGTGGATCGTTGCGGCATCGTGATCGCCCATGCCCGGGCACAGACGTCGTTCGCCGGGCGAACGATCTTCGGAGCGGCCGTGCCCTAGAGTCGGATCGCGCCCCACACCTGTTCACCGAGGAGCACCATGACCCAGCCCGAGGCCCAGCCCGAGATCAAGAAGGGGCTCGCCGGCGTCGTCGCCGACACCACCGAGATCTCGAAGGTCAACCCCGACACGAACTCGCTGCTCTACCGCGGCTACCCGGTCCAGGAGCTCGCCGCGACGCAGCCGTTCGAGGCTGTCGCCTACCTGCTCTGGCACGGCGAGCTGCCCGACGCGGCGCAGCTGACTGAGTTCCGCGCGAAGGAGCGCGGGCTGCGTGCGCTGCCCGACAACGTCAAGACGGTCATGGATGCGCTGCCCACGAGCGCGCACCCGATGGACGTCGTGCGCACGGCCGTCAGCATCGTCGGGGCCAACGACCCCGACGCCGACGACGCATCCACCGACCTCGACAAGGCGTTCGCGCTCTTCGCCGTGCTGCCGGCGATCGTCAGCTACGAGCAGCGCCGCCGCCGCGGCGAGCAGCTTGTGCCCCCGCGCGACGACCTCGACTACGCCGCGAACTTCCTCTGGATGTCGTTCGGCGAGGAGGCCGACGAGGTCGTCGTCGATGCCTTCAACCAGTCGATGGTGCTCTACGCCGAGCACTCGTTCAACGCATCCACCTTCACCGCCCGCGTCGTCACCTCGACGCTCGCCGACCTCTACTCGGCGGTCACCGCGGCCGTCGGCGCGCTCAAGGGCCACCTGCACGGCGGCGCGAACGAGGCCGTGATGGAGGTCTTCCACGAGGTGGGCGAGCCGTCGAAGGCCGACGCGTGGATGCAGACCGCGCTCGACGAGAAGCGCAAGATCATGGGCTTCGGGCACCGGGTCTACAAGAACGGCGACTCGCGCGTGCCCACCATGCGCGCCGCGCTCGAGCGGCTCGTCGAGCACTACGACGCCCCCGAGACGCTCGAGATGTACACGGCGCTCGAGCAGGCGATGGCCGACCGCAAGCCCATCAAGCCCAACCTCGACTTCCCGTCGGGCCCCGCCTACGCGCTCATCGGCTTCGACGTGCCGATCTTCACGCCGCTGTTCGTCGCGGCGCGCGTCACCGGCTGGACCGCCCACATCATCGAGCAGCGCGCCAACAACGCGCTCATCCGCCCCCTCTCGGCGTACAGCGGCCCCGACGAGCGCCACGTGCCCGGCGTCGACACCGCAGCCCTGCCCGAGGACAGGTCCACGATCGAGGAGACCGAATGACCACCATCCCCACCCTGCAGCTCAACGACGGCCGCACGATCCCGCAGCTCGGGTTCGGCGTCTTCAAGGTCGACCCGGCCGAGACCGAGCGCATCGTCACCGAGGCGCTCGAGGCCGGCTACCGCCACATCGACACCGCCACCATCTACGGCAACGAGGAGGGCGTCGGCCGCGCGCTCGCCGCGAGCGGCATCGCGCGCGACGAGCTCTACGTCACGACGAAGCTCTGGAACGACCGGCGCGGCGAGGCGGCGGCGCGTGAGGCGCTGGGCGCGAGCCTCGAGATGCTCGGCCTCGACCACGTCGACCTCTACCTCATCCACTGGCCGACGCCCGCGAACGGCAGCCCGGTCGAGACCTGGCAGACGCTCGCCGCGATGCGCGACGAGGGCCTCACCTCGTCGATCGGCGTCTCGAACTTCGACGAGCGCTACCTGCCCGAGATCCTCGACACCGGCATCGTGCCCGCGGTCAACCAGATCGAGCTGCACCCGCAGTTCCAGCAGCGCGCCGCGGTCGAGCTCTCGGCGCAGCACGACATCAAGATCGAGGCCTGGGGCCCGCTCGGCCAGGGCAAGGTCGACTACTCGACCGGCGTCATCGGCGAGATCGCGCAGCGCCTCGGCGTCTCGTGGGCGCAGGTCACGCTGGCCTGGCACCTCGCCGAGGGCCGGATCGTCTTCCCCAAGTCGAGCAGCCCCGAGCGCATGGCCGAGAACCTCGCCGCCGCGTCGGTGCAGCTGACGCCCGAGGACATCGCGGCGATCGACGCGCTCGACCAGGGCGCGGCCGGCCGCGTCTCGGCCGACCCCGCCGAGGTGAGCTGACCCGACCCCGCCGGGCGGACGCATCCGCCCGCCCCGTCCGGAACCGATCCCGCTCGACGACCCGTTGCACCCGGCACGACCCGGTGCACCGGGTCGTCGTCGGTCGAGCGGGTCGATCCGCCGGCCGTCGCCGCCGACGGGGTGGACGGCCGTGCAGCGCGGCCCTCCACAGGCGGGCGGATGCGCCGCACGGGCCGGCCGGGAGGTCTGCGACCGTGCGCGGCATGGAGAGATCGATCAGCGACGAGGCCGAGGCCTACGTGCGCAGCCTGCTCGACGACTGGCTCGTGCCGCACCCCGGGGAGTGCGTCGCCTGCTTCCTCGACCGCGCGCTCGAGCGCTCGAGCTGCGACGGCGACCTGCGGTTCGCCGAGCTCTACCGCGACCTCGCGGCGCCGCGCGCGACGGCGCTGCTGCCGCGGCTGCGTGCAGCGGGCGGCTACTGCGACTGCGAGGTGCTGAGCAACGCGATGCAGCCGGCGTGGCACCTGTGGTCCACGAGCCGCGAGCTCGACCTCGACGGGCGGTCGATCGTGCTCGAGGCCGAGCCGCCCGAGGCGATGCCGCCCTGCACGGGCGTGCGCCGCGGCTCGACGCAGCCGTGCCGCAACTGGCACCGCATGCGCCGCCCCACGCGCTGGTGAGGCCCGGCGCCCGCTCGCTGGTGTGATCCGTTCCACCGAGCGGGACCCCTTCCACCGAGCGGGACCCGGTGCACCGGGTCCCCTGCGGTGGAACGGGTCCCGTTCGAGCGCACGGAGTTCGACCGCACCGGCGGGCGCTGAGGCGGCAGGCGTAGCGTGGGCGGATGGAGAGCGTCGACAACCGGCTCGCGGGCGCCGCGAGCGCCTACCTCAGGCTGCACGCCGACAACCCGGTCGACTGGCGGGAGTGGGGCGAGGCGGCGTTCGCCGAGGCGCGCGAGCGCGGCGTGCCGGTCTTCGCGTCGGTCGGCTACGCCACGTGCCACTGGTGCCACGTGATGGCGCGCGAGTCGTTCGCCGACGCCGAGGTCGGAGCCGCGCTCCGCGCAGGCTTCGTCGCCGTGAAGGTCGACCGCGAGGAGCGGCCCGACGTCGACGCCGCGCTCATGGGCGCGGCATCGGCCTTCACGCGCCAGCTCGGCTGGCCGCTCAGCGTCTTCCTCACGCCCGACGGGCAGCCGTTCTTCGCCGGCACCTACTACCCGCCCACCGCCCGGCAGGGCGTGCCCGGCTTCCGCGACGTGCTCCGCGGCGTCGCCGCGGCCTGGCAGGAGCAGCCGGATGCGGTGCTCGACACCGCGGGGCGCGTGCAGGAGGCGCTCCGCGCCGCGCGGGCCGGCTCCGGCGAGCGTGCCGACGCGCTGCCGGACGCGGCCGAGATCCGGGCGGCGCTCGCCGGCGTCGCGGCGCAGGAGGACCCGGAGCACGGCGGGCTCGGCGAGGGGCAGAAGTTCCCGCAGGCGCCGCTCATCCTGGCGCTCGTCGACGTCGATCCGGCGCTCGCGGGCCGGCTGCTCGACGCGGCGGCCGGCGACGACGCGGTGGTCGCGGGCGGCGGCTACTCGCACCTGCGCGGCCGCGACGGCGGCTTCTTCCGCTACGCGACGCGCCGCGACTGGGCCGCGCCCCACTTCGAGCGGATGCTCATCGACAACGCGCAGCTGCTGCACGCCGCGACGCTGCTCGGGCGCGAGACCGTGGCGGCCGGCATCGTCGGCTTCCTCGACGACGTGCTGCGGCTGTCCGGCGGCGCGCTCGCGGTCGCCGAGGACGCCGAGTCGACCGTGCGTGGGCAGCGCGTCGAGGGCGGCTGGCACCTGGGCCCGCCGTCGCCCGAGCGCGAGCGGCCGCCGCTCGACCGGCTCGTCGTGACGGCCGCGAACGGGCTCGCGATCGAGGCGCTCAGCATCCGGGCGCTGCGCGACGGCGATGAGCGGGCGCTCACGCTCGCACGCGGCGCGGCGGAGCACCTGCTCGCGCATCACGTGCGACCTACGCCCGAGGGCGTGCAGCTCGTGCACGCGAGCCTCGACGGGCAGGCCTCCGACGCGGTCGCGACCGCGGCCGACGCCGGCTGCCTCGCGAGCGGCCTGCTCGCGCTCACCGCCGCGACCGGCGAAGCGCGCTGGGCCGTGGAGGCCCGCGCGATCCTCGAGGCGGCACCCGATCCCGCCGCCGTCGCCGGGCAGGGCCCGGCGCTCGAGCTCGGGCCGGCCTCCGACGGCGACGCGCCGTCGGGCGAGGCCGCGCTCGCGGGAGCGCTGCACGGGCTCTACGCGCTGAGCGGCGACGCCGAGCACCTCGAGCGCGCGACCCGCCTGCTCGACGCGACCCTGGCCATCCGCAACCCGTTCGCCGGCGCCGCGACGCTGCGGGTCGCGGCGGTCCTCGCCGAGCCGCCGCAGACGCTCGTGCTCGTCGGCGACCCGCCCGCGGCCTTGCGCCGCGAGCCCGGCGCCCTCGTCGTGAGCCCCGCGCAGGCGGTCGAGCTCGCGGATGCCGGCTTCGAGCTGCTCGCCGGGAAGGAGGCGCCGGGCGCCTACCGCTGCCGCGGCTTCGTCTGCGACCTGCCCGAGCCGTTCTGACCCGTCAGCGGGGACCTCAGCGGCCTGGCCACGTCGGCGGCCAGTAGCGCAGCCGCACGAGGTCGGAGGGCAGCTCGATGCCGTACCAGACGGGCAGGAACCAGAGCGCGACGGCGATGCTCGCGAGCACGAGCGCCGCGACCGTCAGCCAGCCCCACGCGCGGCGCTCGACGTCGTCGCGCGCGGTCCGCGTCGCAGCCCGCGCGGCCGGGCCGGGCACGGCGGCCGCGAGGTCGGCGTCGAGCCTTGCCGACGCATCCGCCGCGTCATCGACCGGCCGCGCGTCGTCCGCCGCCTCGTGACCCACCCCGAGCCCGTCCGTCGACCGGCTCCGCGCGTCCCCGACCGGACTATGCGGCCCAGCCGACACGGAGCCGGTCGACGGACGGCGCGGCGGCCCGACGAGCACCTGCAGCGCGTGCGCGAGCCCGATGACGAGGAACGGCAGGAAGACGATCGCGTAGAAGAAGAAGATCGTGCGCTCCGGGAACGCGAGCCACGGCACGTACCCGGCAGCGATCGCGACGAGCAGGAAGCCCACGCGCCGGTCGAGCGTGCGGCCGAAGCGGTAGAGCAGGAAGCCGAGCGCGACGATTCCGGCGTACCAGACGACGAGGTTCGGCAGCGCCGTCACCCACCAGGTGCCCGCATCACTGGACGCCATCTCGAAGCCCGTCGGGCGGCCGAGCCACAGCCACTCGTAGGCGGGCGACTGGTACGAGTGGTCGCCGGTGAGCCCCACGTGGAAGCCGAGCTGCTGCGCGTGGTACGCCCAGAGCGACTGCAGCCCGAGCGGCACCCACGCGAGCAGCCCGCCCCAGCGCAGGTCGGCGCGCTCGAGCATGAGCTGCGAGCCCCAGCCGCCGTCGAACCAGCCGACGTAGCTCGCGACGTAGACGACGAGCGCGGGCCCGACGAGCAGCACGAAGCTCGCCGGCGCCTGCGACAGCAGCGTGCCGAGCCACGGCGATCGGTAGCCTGCGCGCCGCCGGTCGAGGGCGTCGAGCAGCACCGTCCAGAGCCCGAAGGCGGCGAGGAACACGGCGCCCGACCACTTCGTCGCGCACGCGGCGCCGAGCAGCACGCCCGCGATGACGAGCCAGGGCCGCGTCCACATGGCGGCGAGGATGCGCCGGGGCCGTTCGGCGAGGGCGCGCACGGTGCGCGCGGGGGAGCCGCGCCGGTCGACGAGCAGCGCGCCGGCCCCGGCCAGCACGAAGAGGGCCAGGATGCCGTCGAGCAGCGCGGTGCGGCTCATGACGATCGCGAAGCCGTCGATCGCCATCCAGAAGCCGGCGAGCGACGCGAACGCCACCGAGCGCAGCATGCCGCGCGCGATCGCGTAGGTGAGGCCGACGAGCGCGATGCCCGCGAGGGCGCTCGGCAACCGCCACCAGAAGGGATCGCCCATGCCGAGCACGGCCATCGCCATGCCGATGATCCACTTGCCGAGCGGCGGGTGCACCACGTAGTCGGGCTCGGTCGTGAGCCCGCCCGCATCGCCCGCCTCGAATCGCTCGTCGCTGCCCTCGACCCACTCGCCCTCGTAGCCGAGCTGCCACGTCGACCAGCCTTCCTTGACGTAGTAGGTCTCGTCGAAGGAGAGCACGCCGGGGTGGCCGAGCACGGTCAGGCGCGCGACCGCCGCGATCGCCAGGATGGCGGCCGGCGCCCCGATCTCGATGCGGCGGCGGATGCGCGGCTCCGTCAGGCGCCGCTCGACCGAGGTGTACGCCGCGGCGATCCGTGCGCCGCGGCGGCGGGAGGGTGCCGCGGGTGCCGGGCCGTCGAGCACCGCGTCGCCGCCCTCGGCGGGATCGACGGTGCGCGGCAGGGTCACGCGGCGATTGTCGCATTCGTCGCCCCGATGCGCCTGCGTGCAGCACGTAGCCTTGCCGCGTGATCATCCTCGGCGCGACGCCCATCGGCAACATCGGCGACGCGAGCGAGCGGCTGCGGCACGCGCTCGCGACCGCACCCGTCATCGCCGCCGAGGACACCCGCACCGCCCGCCAGCTGCTGCGCGCGCTCGGCATCGGGGCGCAGCCGCAGCTCGTCGCCCTGCACGAGCACAACGAGGAGGCAGCGGCACCCGCCCTCGTCGACCGCGCGCGGGAGGCCGACGTGCTCGTGCTCACGGACGCCGGCATGCCCACCGTGAGCGACCCGGGCTTCCGCCTCGTGCAGGCGGCCGTCGCCGCCGGCGTCGACGTCACCTGCCTGCCGGGCCCCTCCGCGGTGCTCACGGCGCTCGCACTCTCGGGCCTGCCGACCGACCGCTTCGCGTTCGACGGCTTCCTGCCGCGCAAGGCCGGCGACCGCGACCGCATGCTGGCCGCCATCGCCGGAGAGGAGCGCACGGTCGTGCTGTTCGAGGCACCGCACCGGCTCGCCGAGTCGATCGAGGCCATCGACCGCTCCATGCCGGGCCGGCGCGTCGCCGTCGCGCGCGAGCTCACGAAGAAGTTCGAGGAGGTGCGTCGCGGCACCGCCGCCGAGCTGCTGCCCTGGGCGCAGGCCGACGTGAAGGGCGAGATCGTCATCGTCATCGAGGGCGCGGCGCCGGTGCTCTCCGACCTGCCCGCCGCCGTCGCGCAGGTTCTGCGCCTCAAGGAGGGCGGGATGCGGCTGAAGGAGGCCGCCGCCGAGGTCGCGGAGGCGACCGGCCACCAGCGCAACGCGCTCTACCGGGCCGCGCTGGGCCCGGGGCCCAGGACTGGGGTCGCGACGGAGGCCAGCAATGGCCTCCGTCCTTAGCTCCATCGCGCTGCCCGGCAGAGCGGCGCAGTCAGACGCCTCGCTTCATCGTTGCATCGGCGGGCACACCGAGCAGGAGATCGGCGGCCTTCTCGCCGATCACGACGGAGGGCGCATTCGTATGCCCGCGGATGATCGCCGGCATGATCGAGGCGTCTGCGACCCGCAGCCCTTCCACGCCCCGTACGCGCAGCTGCTCGTCGACGACCGAGCCTTCATCGGATCCCATGCGCGCCGTGCCCACGGGGTGGTAGAGCGTGTGGGCGTACCGGTCGATGGCGAGCGCGTCGCGCTCCTCGACCGAGAGGTGCTCGCCGCCCGCCGGCTGGATGAACGTGCCATCGGAGACTCCTTGCAGAGCCTTGGACGCGATGATCCTCTCGCACGCCAGGAGCCCGGCCATCAGGGTCGCGCGGTCCTTGCCCGCTGGATCGGTGAGGTACCGCGGGTCGATGAACGGCTTGTCCAGCGGATCTGCGGATGCGAGGCTCACCGTGCCAGAGCTCTCCGGCTTGAGGAGGATCGCCCCCACTGTGAGGCCGTGGCCCGGGTGGCTGATCAGTCCCTCGCCGATGAACGCCGCGGGCGCGAAGATCAGCTCGATGTCGGGCAGATCCAGCGTCGGGTCGGTCCGGATGAAGCCGTAGGCCTCGGCGATGTTGGACGTGAGCATGCCCTTCCTCCGGGCGAGGTACTGCGCGAGCTGCTCGGGCTTCTGGGCCAGGAACAGCGTGTCGGAGGTCGCGTCGACCGCGAGGAAGGACACGAGGTGGTCGCGCAGATTCCTGCCGACCTCCGGGGCGTGCGCCACCACGTCGATGCCGAGCGCCTCGAGCGCTGCGCGATCGCCGACGCCCGAGAGCATCAGCAGCTGAGGGGTGTTCACCGCCCCGCCGCAGAGGATGACCTCCTTCGCGGCGCGCACGCGCCGGGTCACGGCGCCCTGCGCGTATTCGACGCCGACGGCCCTCGTCCCGTCGAACATGACACGGGTGGTCTGCGCGCCGGTGCGGACGGTGAGGTTCCTGCGCTTGCGCGCCGGCTTCAGGTAGCCGTCGGCGGCGCTCGCGCGCGCGCCCTTGACCTGGGTCACCATGGTCTGGGTGAGGCCCTCCTGCTGCGCGCCGTTGGCTTGGACGACGTCGAGACCGATCTCCTTCCCGGCTGCGAGGAACGCCGCAGTGTGCGAGCGAGGGCTCCGCTGTGCCTGGACGCCGATGGTCTCGGCCGCGCGGCGGAAGTAGGGCAGCAGCGACGTCCACGACCAATCGGGGCCCGCCGCATCCGCCCATTCGTCGTAGTCCTCGGGGAACCCGCGCACCCACATCATCGCGTTCATCGAGGAGCTGCCGCCGAGCATCTTGCCGCGCGGCCAGAAGATCCTGCGACCGTTGAGCTCGGGCTGAGGCTCGGTGTCGTAGTCCCAGTCGTGGTCGGAGCGGAACAGGGCGGAGAACGCCGCCGGGATGTGGATCTCAGTCTTCTTGTCGACGGGTCCTGCTTCGAGCAGCAGCACCGAGTGCTTGCCGCTCTCGGTCAGCCGGCCGGCGAGTGCCGAGCCCGCGGATCCGGCACCGACGACGACGAAGTCGTGCACCTCTGCGGCGTCGGGCGCAGCCCGGCTGCTCGATGGGCGGGCGGCGCTCATGCGAGCGCCTCCGCCTCGCGCAGCACCTTGCGCAGGATCTTGCCGGCGGAGGACTTCGGGATGGCGTCGATCATCTCGACCTGACGCACCTTCTTGTGGGGGGCGACGCGTTCGGCGACGAACGCGATCACCGCCGCTTCGTCGAGCTCGGCTTCCGGCTGCAGCACGACGAACGCCTTCGGGACCTCTTCGCCGTCGGAGTCGTGGCCGGCGATGACGGCCGCGTCCGCGATGAGCGGATGGCGGAGGAGGACGGCCTCCAGCTCAGCAGGCGCGACCTGGTACCCCTTGTACTTGATGAGCTCCTTGAGCCGGTCGACAACCGTGACGTATCCCTCGGCGGTGACCGTCGCGATGTCCCCGGTGTGGAGGTAGCCGTCGGGCTCGAGCGTCTCGGCGGTCGCCCCGGGGTTGCCCAGGTAGCCCACCATGACGTTCGGGCCACGGCAGAGCAGCTCCCCCGGTTCGCTCACGCCGGAGTCGGGCACGGGGATCTCGTCGCCCGTCACCGGGTGGATGAGCTTGCATTCCATGTTGGGCACCGTGATGCCGACGGTGCTGAGCGGGATGTCGGGGCGGTCGACGGGGATGACGTGCGACACCGGGCTCATCTCCGTCATGCCGTATCCCTGCCGCACGCGGCAGTCGAGCCGTTCCGCGACGGCGGTGCCGACCGCGCCGTCGAGCGGTGCCGCGCCCGAGAGGATGGTGTGCACGCTCGACAGGTCGTAGTCGTCGACAATCGGATGCTTTGCGAGGGCGACAGCGATCGGCGGCGCGATGAAGACGTAGCTGCACCGGTGGTCCTGGATGATGCGCAGGAACTGGACGAGATCGAACCGCGGCATCGTCACCAGCGCGGCGCGCCGCGCCATCGCAAGGTTGAGGAGCACCGTCATCCCATAGATGTGGAAGAACGGGAGCACCGCGAGCACCCGGTCGTCGCGCGCGACGCCGACGAGCGGCCCCGCTTGCGCCACGTTGGCGACCAGGTTGCGGTGCGTGAGCATCACGCCCTTGGGCCGGGCTGTGGTGCCGGACGAGTACGGCAGGACGGCGAGGTGCGTCGCTGGGTCGAAGGAGACCTGGGGCGCTGGCTCGCCGAGCGCAATGAGGTCGCGCAACGACGCATGGCCGGGGGCGCCGTCCATCACGATGACGCTCTCGGTTCCGAGACCGACGCTCGCTGCGGCCGCCGCCGCGACATCGAGCAGCGGGGACGCCGTGAGGATCAGCTTCGCGCCGGAGTCGCGGAGCTGCGCTGCGGCATCATCGGCGGTGCTCAGCGCGTTCACGGTGGTCGCCGTGGCCCCGGAGCGGAGGATGCCGTGGAAGACCGACACGAACGCCGGCACGTTCGGCGCGTGGAGTGCCACGACGTCGCCCACGCCGATCCCGCGCGCCGCGAGGGCGCCCGCGATGCCATGGATCTGGTCGAGCAGGGCCCCATAGGTGGTGCTCGCGCCCGAGGTGCCGTCGATCGTCGCTACCCGGTCGAGGTCGTCTGGGGTGATGTCGGCGAACAGGTAGTCGTACACGCTGAGATCGGGGATCTCGACGTCGCTCAGCGGGCTTCTGAATGCCACAGAGGTCTCCTTTGACTCGATGGTGGGGTGTGGTGCTTGGCGGCGGCGGCGATCCGGGGCCGCGAAGATCTTTAGGCCCGGAAGGCAGCGCCGAACACCGCGGGCATCCTGCGCCACGACGGCTCGGCCGCGAACCGGGCGAGCAGGCGCCCCGTGCGCTGCGCGCTGCGCGACGTCACGAACCACGGAGGCTTCGGGAAGAGCGCGAGCTCGCCGTGCGCGAGGGAGCGGGGGAAGGGGCGGAAGGGTCCCGTCACGACCGTGCGCTCGGGTTCGCTGATGAGGAACGCGTTGTGCACGACGCCGTGGCCGCTCTGCACGTCGTGGAGCGGGTGCCCGGGAAAGGCGCCCCACGGGGCGGCGGCCGTGAGGAAGCCCACTCCGGTCCAGGCGTTGATCGCGATCGTCCCGTAGCGGAGGTCGGCGATGGCTTCGCGGAAGTCCGCTCCCATGGCACTGATCTCCCTCGGGTCGGCGATGACGTTGGCGCCGAGCGTTCCTCGCAGGTCCCGGTTGGCGGTGGAGATCGCCGCATCCAGGAACCTCCTGCCGGTCCCGGGCAGCTCGAGGACGCCGAGCACCGGAGAGAAGTACTCTGTCGAGAGCAGGGGGGAGGCGTCGTCATCCCCCTCGATCCGGACCAGCAGCCTGCCGCGCCCGAGCGCCTCCGCCTTCGGGTATGCCGTGGACGCTGCAGCCAAGCGGTCATCGCTTCCCGGGTACCACGGGCTGCGACCAGGTGTCCGCGCGAGGGCGCTCCGCAACTCGGCGAGGAAGGCGTCCTTCTGCTTCCAGTCCGCGCTCAGGAGGACGACCTGGCCGGCGATGCAGTTGTAGCCGCCGTTGTGCAGCCGCATCGTCGCGACGTGCTCCGCCTGGTACCGCAGATCCCGCTTCGTCCAGTCGCCGGGCACGATGATGACGGGGGCCACGCCACCGAGCTCGCTCGTGATGGGCTTGTCGAGCAGCGGATTGCGCGCGGCCTTGCGCCCCTGACCTTCGGGGCCCTCGCCGTACACGACGATGTCGTGCGTCGCTGCGCTTCCTGTGATGTGCACGTGAGCGATGGCGGGGTGGTGCGCCAGGTACCCGCCCTCCCGGCTCCCGCCCAGCACGATGCGGACCAGGCCGGCATCGACCAGCGGAGCGAGCGCAGCATCGTAGACAGGCTTCATCCCAGCCATCACGGGGTTGAGCTTGAGGAGCACGACCCGGTTGTTGGCGACGAGCTCGTAGAGCGCGTCGAGCGGAGGGATGGAGGTGATGTTGCCTGCGCCGAGCACCAGGCCGACGCCCTGTGTGAGCGAAGGGCGGTGGGCCGCGAGCCCGGCGTGCGACCGCACCGTCGACGCTGCGACGCCCGGCGGCATCCACACCTCCGCTCGGAAGCCGTGCAGCAGGATCGCCTCCTGCGCGCTGTGGGGGAGCACCGGCACGGTGACGCGACCGCCGGGGGCGGTGCCGAACCTGATGCCCGCAAGCGGGCTCTTCCGCTGGGCGAGCGCGTGGAGGCTGTGGGCGAGGAGGCCGCAGGAGGTGAGCACCGGATACGGTCCCGAGATCCACTCCTCGCCGACGAGCTGCGACTCGGGGTCGAGCCCCTTGATGCTGCTCGCCGTGCTGGCCCATGCCTCCGCGGACGCCGCCACGGATCCGTGCACGCGGCGCAGCAGCGCAGCACGGTCTGCGAGCGATGTCTTCGCCCATCGGTGCTCGCCCTCGGCGAGCTCCGCGATCACCGTGTCGAGTGCTCGACGCTCTTCTCCTCGGAGCGCCTCGCGCGCAGTCGTGGTGCTGGCCATGGATCTCCCTTGATCGATGCCGTTGGTCGCATGCACAGCGTCGACCAAGCAGGATTCATTGTGACCGCGGCAGGCAGGCCCCGGAATGGGCCTCGGCCACTGGTAATGGCCCGCCGTTCATGCCAGCGCACAACCAGAGCGGTCGTCTGCGCTATCGTCGCTCCCATGTCGATCTCCGCGGACGTCTCGTATTCCGCCACGGACGCGGCAGCGGAGCTGTTCGGTGACCTGCTCCGCTCGGTCGACGCGCTCAGCGACCGAGTGACCCGGCAGATCCTGGGCGGCGAGGTCGCGTATGCAGGAGCGATCTCGGCCGACCAGCTCGCCGACATCGTGCGCGTCAACGTGCGGGCTCTGCTCGAAGCACTCGCGGGCGGAGCCGCCTCGCTCGATGCGCCTCGCCTGGCCGGCAGGGTGAAGGCCGAGCGGGGCATCCCCATGGCGAGCCTCCTGCACGCCTACCGTCTCGCCGGTCTCGTCGTGTGGGACGAGATGGTCAGTCGGTCCGCTGCGACCGACAGCTCCGAGTCGCTGGTGCGGGTCTCCTCTGACGTGTGGGGCATCATCGACCGCTTCTCGACCGCTGCGGCGGAGGCCTATCGCGAGGTCGTGGAGGCGAAGGATCGGCGAGACCTGCAGGCGCGCAGCGTCATGCTCCTCTCGCTGCTGGAAGGCAGCACCACGCGCGACGCCGGCCCCACCCTCCGGGCTCTGGGTCTGCCGGAGCCCGCGCACTACGTCGTCGTCGTCGCGGAGATCAGCGGGACGGGAGACGACCCCTTGCCCGGGGCGCCCGCTCGGCTGCATTCCGCGGGCGTCAGATCGGTCTGGGCCACCTCTGGGCGCGAGCATGTGGGCCTCCTGGCATGCGCATCCCGATCCGACGTCTCCGCGGCTGCCCGGGTCTTGGCCGCTGCCGCGACCTCCCGGGTGGGATCCAGCCGACCGTTCACGTCGATGGAGCATGCTCCCGGGGGCCTGCGTCAGGGCCAGGTGTCGCTGGAATGCGTGCCGCCGGGGAGCGTCGGCGTGCATGCGTACGGCACCGCGCCGATCGACACGCTGCTCGCGACACAGGCCTCCGCCGCTGCCGAGCTGCGCCGCGATGTCCTGGGGCCGCTTGCGGCGACCGGCGATCCCGAGCGCTTGCTCGAGACACTGGAGGCGTGGTTCGCCGCAGACGGGTCGACAGCCGAGGCTGGCCGCCTCCTGCACTGCCACCGCAACACGGTCGGCTATCGACTCGGCCGGATCGCCACGTTGACCGGGCGCTCGGTCTCCCGCCCGGCCGAGGCGGCGGAGCTGTATGCGGCGTTGCGCGCGACGAGGCTGCTGGGGCAGCGGTCTCCCTGAACGTGCCGCACCGCTGGGCGGCACGGCGTCGCGCGCTCCGTAGGATTGAGGGCATGTCTGAGCGCTTCACCGTCACGACGCCGATCTACTACGTCAACGACGTGCCGCACATCGGTCACGCCTACAACGAGGTCGCCACCGACGTGCTCGCCCGCTGGCACCGCATGCGCGGAGACGACACGTGGATGCTCACGGGGACCGACGAGCACGGCCAGAAGATCATGCGCACCGCGGCCGCGAACGGCGTGAGCCCGCAGGAGTGGACCGACCGGCTCGTCGAGAGCGCCTGGATCCCGCAGCTCGAGCTGCTGAACATCGCCAACGACGACTACATCCGCACCACGAGCGAGCGGCACAAGGTCGGCGTGCGCATCTTCCTCGAGCGCCTCAAGGAGGCCGGGTACATCTACCACGGCGAGTTCGAGGGCCAGTACTGCGTCGGCTGCGAGGAGTACAAGACGGCGAACGACCTGGTGCCCGGCACCGGCGAGTTCGAGGGCCAGCTCGTCTGCGCCATCCACTCCCGCCCGATCGAGGTCGTGCGAGAGGCGAACTACTTCTTCAAGCTCAGCGAGTTCGGCGACCGCCTGCTCGCGCTGTACGAGGAGCGCCCCGACTACGTGCAGCCCGAGCACGTGCGCAACGAGGTGCGCCAGTTCGTGAAGCAGGGCCTCAACGACCTGTCGATCAGCCGCAACACCTTCGACTGGGGCATCAAGGTGCCGTGGGACGAGACGCACGTCGTCTACGTCTGGTTCGAGGCGCTGCTGAACTACATCACCGCCAACGGCTACGGCGTCGACGACGAGCTGTTCGCGCGTCGCTGGCCGGCCGTGCACATCGTCGGCAAGGACATCGCGCGCTTCCACGCGGCCATCTGGCCCGCGATGCAGATGGCGGCGGGCATCGAGATCTCGTCGCACGTCTTCGGCCACGGCTGGCTGCTCGTCGGCGGCGAGAAGATGTCGAAGTCGAAGGCGACGGGCATCGAGCCGCGGCAGATCACCGAGGTCTTCGGCGTCGACGCCTTCCGCTACTACTTCATGTCGGCGATCGCGTTCGGCTCCGACGGCTCCTTCTCGTGGGAGGACCTCGACGCCCGCTACCACGCCGAGCTCGCCAACGGCCTCGGCAACCTCGCCTCGCGCGTCATCGCGATGGTGCACAAGTACTGCGACGGCGTCGTGCCCGAGGTGGCCGTCGACGCCGACATCCTGGCGCTCACGACGGATGCGGTGGGCCGGGCCGAGCGGGCGATCGACCGGTTCGCGATCGACGAGGCCGTCGACGCCGCCATGTCGATCGTCGAGCGGCTGAACGGCTACATCACCGAGCAGGCGCCGTGGGTGCTCGCGAGGGATGAGGCGCAGCGCGACCGGCTGGCCGCGGTGCTCGCCTCGAACGTGCACGGCATCGGCACGGCCGCGATCCTGCTCGCGCCGGTCATGCCCGAGACGGCGCAGAAGCTGTGGGCGGCGGTCGGCGGCGAGGGCGACGTGCTCGCGCAGCGCATCCAGGCGGCGCACGAGTGGCAGGGCACGGGCCGCGTGACGACCGTGCCGCCGCTCTTCCCGCGCATCGAGCAGGCGCAGCCCGCGAGCTGAGCCCGCTGCTGCATCCCTGCCGCCCTGGCTGAATGCCGGGCAGCGTGCGAGGGTGGGGGCATGAGCGAGACCACCCACGAGCGCACCGGCGAGCAGACCGTCGTGCACCGCCGCGAGTTCGACGCGCCCGCCGAGCGGGTGCAGCAGGCGCACACGGTCGCCGAGATCTTCTCGCAGTGGATGGGCCCTCGCGGCTCCCGTTTGCGCATCGAGCACTTCGAGCCGCGCACCGGCGGCGACTTCGACTACGCGGTCGAGGTCGGCGGCGGGGAGCACCGCTTCTGGGGCTCGTACCACGAGGTCGTCGAGGGCCGCATCGTGCACACCTGGGAGTACCAGGGGGAGCCCGGGCACCCGACGCTCGAGATCCTCGAGTTCCGCGAGCTGCCGGGGGAGCGGTGCGCGCTCGAGATCACCTCGGTCTACGCGTCGCGCGCCGACTGCGACGCGATGGTCGCCTCGGGCATCGACGGCGGCATGGACGAGGACTTCGAGCGGCTCGACGAGGCGCTCGCGCACCTCGCGCACTGAGCGCGCGCGGCGCCGTGCGCGGATCGCCGGTCGTCGCTACGGCGCGGGCAGCGTGAGCACGAGCGGCTCCGGCAGGCCCGTCACCGTCAGCTGCAGCGCCGCATCCGCGTCGACCTCGGCGGGCACCAGCAGCGTGTAGGTGCGCGCCGCGTCGGGAGCGCCGCAGACCTGCGGCTGCTCGACCTGCACGGCGAGCGCGGTGGGGGACTCGGCGGTCAGCGGCCCGGCCAGTGCCCAGCAGCCGCTCGACGCCGGGAGCGACAGCGCGATGCGGGCGGGCGGGTCGATCCAGGTGGCGACGCCGCCGAGCCGCAGCACGTCGTCGACGGATGCGCCGCTGTGCTCGGGCAGGCCGTCCTCGCCGTCATCCAGTCCGACCGACGGCTCGGGGGCGACCATCGCCTGGGCCTCCGCCGCTTCCTCCTCAGCGGCCGCCGCATCGCGCGCGACCGACTGCTGCCCGGCCGCCTGCTGGTCGGCGGCGGTCTGCGTCGACTCCTCGGCCGACTCCGACGACGTGCCCGCCATCCCGGGCTCGCCCGCGCTCGGCGGCGAGACGGCGCCGCCGGATGCGCACGCGGACATCGCGAGCGCGATCGCGATCGCGAGGGGAAGAGCCAGGCGTCTGGGCATGCCGGGAGGACCTCCGTGGACGAAAACGCGGACCACGATAGCGGCTCTTCCCCGACGATCGCCTGGACGGGCCCTCGGCTCCGTCTATGGGCGGCTCTCCTAGGCTGGGTGCATGCCCACGAGCCACGACGGCACCGCCCCTGCCCGCACGCCCTCCGAGCCGCTCGCCGAGGCGCCGCGCGGGACGACGCTGCCCGGCGGCGAGTACATCCGGGAGCGCTTCGACGACGGCAAGCGCGACCTCACGCGGCCCGAGGCACCGGAGCCCCTCGGCGTGCCGATCTACGACAACCACACGCACCTCGAGATCAAGGACGGCGACGACTTCCCCTACTGGCGCGCCCTCGACGCGGCCGAGGCTGCCGGCGTCGCGGGCGTCATCCAGGTGGGCGGCGACGTCGAGTCGTCGGAGTGGTCGGCGGCGCTCGCGGCGCAGGACCGCCGCGTGCTCGCCGCGGTGGCGCTGCACCCGAACGAGGCGCCCGGCTACGCGGCGGCCGGCACGCTGCCCGACGCGCTCGCGACGATCGACGCGCTCGCCGCGCAGCCGCGCGTACGGGCGGTCGGCGAGACCGGCCTCGACTTCTTCCGCACCGGCGACGACGGCCGGCGCGCGCAGCACGAGTCGTTCGAGGCGCACATCGACATCGCGAAGCGGCACGGCATCGCGCTGCAGATCCACGACCGCGACGCGCACGACGAGGTCGTCGAGACGCTGCTGCGCGTCGGGGCGCCCGAGACGACGGTCTTCCACTGCTTCTCCGGCGACGAGGCGCTCGCGCGCACCGCGGCCGAGCACGGCTGGTACCTGTCGTTCGCGGGCACCGTGACCTTCTCGAGCGCGAAGAACCTGCACGCGGCGCTCGCGGTCGCCGACCGCAGCCGCATCCTGGTGGAGACGGATGCGCCGTTCCTCACGCCGACGCCGCACCGCGGCCGCCCGAACAGCCCGTACCTGACGCCGCTCACCGTGCGGTCGATGGCGGAGCGCCTCGGCATGGACGCCGACGAGCTCGCGGCGCTCACCGCCGAGAACACGGTGCGCGCCTACGGCAGCTGGGACTGAGGCGGCGACCCGGCCGGGGTCAGCCCAGCTCGATCGTGTCGTCCTGTGCGAGCTGCACGACCGCATCCTCGCCGTCGGCGCTCAGCCCGCTCACCGTGACCTCGACGCCGAGCGCAGCCGGCATCTGCTCTGCGAGCTCGAAGGTCCAGCCGTAGAGCCGACCGTCCGCGCTGCAGTCGCCGTCATGCGTCGGCTGCTCGAACTGCACCTCCAACGCGCCGGTGCCGGTCGCGCGCGCTGCCACCGGCGATGCCGTGCACTCCTCCATGCCGGACCCGAGCAGCAGCACCGCGAGCGTGCTGCCCGGCTCGACCCATCGCACCGCTACCGCCGGGTTCGTGCCCTCCGTGAGCACCTCGTCGAACGCCGGCAGCTGGGCCTCTGGGATGGGCGTCGGCTCCCCGGCGTCCGGCGGCGGCGACCCCGGGATGAGGCTCGGCTGCGGGTCGGCGGTCGGGCCGCTCTCGAGCCTGTCGTCGGGGCCGACCTGCAGCTCGAGCACCTCGTCGTTCCCCTGGAGGTTGACGAGCGACACCTGCAGCACCCGGTCGAGCTCGATCGCCGACGGGAGCGCGAGCTCCCAGCCGTGCAGGCGGAAGTCGGCGGTGCACATCATCGCGGGGTCGGGCGGGTCGAAGCGGATGGTCGCCGCGGGCTCCGCCTCGTCGAGCTCGAGCGGCTGCGGCTGCGGGATGCACCCGCCGCCCCCGCCCGAGCCGCCGATGATCACCGCGAGCGTCTCGCCGGGCTCGGCCCAGGCGACGACGACGCCCTCGGACGAGACGCGGTCGAAGAGGTAGGAGTCGTTGAGGCGGTCGTCCTCGATCGGCACCGGGGCCGTGCCCGTCGCGCTCGGCGGGGCATCGGGCGCGGAGGGCGAGCCGGAGGGGGAGGCCGGCTGCGCCGTGCAGGCGGCGAGCAGCGCGGCGACGCCGGTGAGCGCCGCGGCCGCGAGCGCCCTCGCGGGCCTGCCCCGACGCATCCGCGGTGCTGCGGTGCTGGCTCGGACGGTGCTGCCCATGCGGCCTCCTCGATCGGGGGCGGTGCCGCTTCGACGGCGCTGCCCGCACCCGCATCCTGACGCACGCCCCTGGGCGCCCGGTCAGCGGGCGCTCGGCATAGGCTCGACGCGTGAGCGAGAGCATCGAGGGCGTGTCGAGCGCCGCGACCCTGCTGGGCGGCGCCGAGATCCGCGCGCTCGCGGCGCGGCTCGACCTGACGCCCACGAAGCGGTGGGGCCAGAACTTCGTCGTCGACGCCAACACGGTGCGGCGCATCGTGCGGACCGCGGATGTGTCGGGCCTCGACGTCGTCGAGGTCGGGCCGGGCCTCGGGTCGCTCACGCTCGGCCTCACCGAGGCGGGCGCCCGGGTGGCGGCCGTCGAGATCGACCCGCGGCTCGCCGAGCTGCTGCCCGAGACCGTGGCGCGCAAGCAGCCGGGGGCGCGGCTCGAGGTCGTGCAGCACGACGCGCTCACGATCGAGGCGCTGCCGTTCCCGCCGCAGGCGATCGTCGCGAACCTGCCGTACAACGTGTCGGTGCCGGTGCTCATCCACCTGCTCGAGCGCTTCCCGAGCATCGAGCGCGCGCTCGTGATGGTGCAGGCCGAGGTCGGGCACCGGCTCGCCGCGAAGCCGGGCTCGAAGACCTACGGCTCGCCGAGCGCGAAGGTCGCCTGGTGGGGTCCCTGGGCGCTCGAGGGCGACGTGTCGCGGCAGATCTTCTGGCCCATCCCGGGCGTCGACAGCGTGCTCGTCGGATTCCGCCGCGGGCCGTCGCGCGGCGACGAGGCGCTGCGGAAGCGCACCTTCCGGGTGATCGACGGCGCGTTCGGGCAGCGCCGCAAGATGCTCCGGCAGGCGCTCTCGGGCGTCTACGGCTCGTCGGCCGCGGCCACCGAGGTGCTCGAGCGCGCCGGCGTCGACCCGACGCTGCGCGGCGAGGCGCTCGCGCTCGACGACTTCATCCGCATCGCCCAGGCCGGGCCGACGGCGCCGGACGCCGCCGACGCATCCGCCCCCGTCCTGCTGGAGGACTGAGTGGTCGAGCGGATCGACAAGAACATGGGGCCGGCCGCGCTCCAGGCGGCGACCGGGCGCACCCACGAGCAGTGGCGCGACCTCATCGAGGGCGCGGGCGGACTCGAGTGGACGCACCGGGCGACCGTCGACTGGCTCGTCGGCGAGCACGGCGTGGACCCGTGGTGGGCGCAGGGCATCACCGTCGACTTCGAGCAGGACCGCAAGGGGCGGCTGCCGGGCCAGCAGGCGGACGGCACCTTCACGGTCGGGCGCACCCGCACCGTGCCGGGGGAGCGCCTCGCGGCGCTCGCCGCCGTGCGCGCCGCCGTCGAGGCGCGCCACGGCGCTCCGCACGGCGAGAACCTCGCGGCCGCGCAGCCGGTCGTGCGCTGGCGGCTCGGCGACGGCACGCGGCTCGCGGCGGCCGCGCAGCAGCCGAACCGCTCCGGCACGCCCGTGGGCCTCACGATCGAGCGGCTGCCCGACGCCGAGGCGATGGCGGCCGCGAAGGCCGAGATCGACGCGATCTTCGCCGCCGTCGGCTGAGCGGGCCGGGACGGGCCGTGCAGGGACGACCGCTGCGGGCGCACTAGGTTGGATGCCGTGGTGACGAGGAGCACGGTGCGGGCGAAAGCGCCCGGCAAGATCAACGTGCACCTCGGCGTGGGTGCGCTGCAGGACGACGGCTACCACGACGTCGCAACCGCCTAC
Source organism: Agrococcus sp. GW821-FHT14H11 (assembly GCF_058803545.1). NCBI lineage: Bacteria > Bacillati > Actinomycetota > Actinomycetes > Micrococcales > Microbacteriaceae > Agrococcus > Agrococcus sp. GW821-FHT14H11. The sequence goes on along the minus strand of NZ_JBXAPA010000005.1, from coordinate 205,789 downwards.
CAGGCCGTCAGCCTCTACGAGATCGTCGAGGCCACCGCCGCCCCCGACTTCTCGGTGCGCTTCTCGGGCCCCATCCCGCACGAGTCGCTCTCGACCGGCGCCGACAACCTCGCGATCCGCGCCGCGATGGCGCTCGCGCGCCGCGGCCGCGTCTCGGGCGGCGTCGCGCTCTCGATCGAGAAGCACGTGCCGATCGCCGGCGGCATGGGCGGCGGCAGCGCCGACGCGGCCGCGACCCTCGTCGCGTGCGACGAGCTGTGGGGGCTGCACCTCGGCCGCGAGGCGCTGCACGAGATCGCCCGCGACCTCGGCGCCGACGTGCCCTTCGCGCTCGCCGGCGGAACGGCTGTCGGCACGGGGCGCGGCGACCGCCTGACGCCCGCGCTCGCGCGCGGCCAGTTCCACTGGGTGCTCGCCTACGCCGACGCGGGCCTGTCGACGCCCGACGTCTACCGGGCGCTCGACGAGCACCGCGCGCTGCACGCGGCCGACATCGCGCCCGCTCACGACGTGCCGACGGTGGATGCGCGGGTGCTGCAGGCGCTGCGGGCCGGCGACGCGTCGATGCTCGCCGAGGTGCTGCAGAACGACCTGCAGGCGCCCGCGCTGCGCCTCATGCCGCGCCTCGCCGGCACGCTCGAGCTCGGCGAGCGCTCCGGCGCCCTCGCGGGCATCGTGTCGGGCTCCGGGCCGACCGTCGCGTTCCTCTGCGACGACCTCGAGTCGGCGCTCGAGCTGCAGGTGAGCCTCTCGGCGGCGCAGCTGCTCGCGGTGAAGGTGACCGGCCCCGTGCCCGGCGCCCGCCTGATCGACTGAGCCCGCCGCATCCGTGCGCCGAGTGGCGCCTCCCGCCACTGAGTGGCGCCTCCCGTCGTCGAGTGGCGCCTTGTGCGATCGAGTGGCGCCACTCGATCGCCGGAGCCGCCACTCGATCGCCGGAGCCGCCACTCGATCGCCGGAGCCGCCACTCGGGGGAGGAGGGCGGCAGGCGGATGCGCCGGGCGGCGCACGCTCGCGCGGTGCGGGATGATGGAGGCCATATGGCACATCTCCTGGGCGCCGAGCGCGTCGGCGTCGCGTTCCCGACCCGCACCGTGTTCGAGTCGATCTCACTCGGTCTCGAGGACGGCGACCGCATCGGCATCGTCGGCCGCAACGGCGACGGCAAGTCGACGCTCCTGCGCGTGCTCGCCGGCAGCCTCGAGCCGACGAGCGGCCGCGTCACGCGCCGCGGCGGCATCCGCGTGGGCGTGCTCGACCAGCAGGACACGCTCGACGGCGCGCTGACGGTCGGCGAGGCCGTCGTCGGCGACCGCCCCGAGCACGAGTGGGCGGGCGACGCGCGCATCCGCGACCTGCTCGCCGGGCTCGTCGGCGACCTCGACTGGCACGCCGCCGTCGGCAGCTTCTCGGGCGGCCAGCGCCGCCGCGTGGCGCTCGCGAAGCTGCTCGCCGGCGACTGGGACGTGCTCTTCCTCGACGAGCCCACCAACCACCTCGACGTGCAGGGCATCGCCTGGCTCGCCGACCACCTGAACGCCCGCTACGCGACCGGCCGCGGCGCGTTCGTCGCGATCACGCACGACCGGTGGTTCCTGGATGCGGTGTGCACGGGCACGTGGGAGGTGCACGACGGCCTCGTCGAGCCCTTCGAGGGCGGCTACGCGGCCTACGTGCTGCAGCGCGTCGAGCGCGACCGGATGGCCGCCGCGACCGAGTCGAAGCGTCAGAACCTCATGAAGAAGGAGCTCGCGTGGTTGCGCCGCGGCGCGCCCGCCCGCACCGCGAAGCCGAAGTTCCGCATCGAGGCCGCGACGCAGCTCATCGAGGACGAGCCGCCCGTGCGCGACCCGATCCAGCTCGCGCAGCTCGCCGCCACGCGGCTCGGGAAGGACGTCGTCGACATCGTCGACGCGTCGGTCGAGCTCGGCGGCCGCACGATCCTCGACGACGTCACCTGGCGCATCGCCCCCGGCGAGCGCGCCGGCGTGCTCGGCCGCAACGGCGCCGGCAAGTCGACCCTGCTCGCCCTCATCGCCGGGCGCATCCGCCCCACCTCGGGCCGCGTGAAGACGGGCAAGACCGTGAAGATCGCCGAGCTCACGCAGGAGCTCGCCGAGCTCGCCCAGCACGAGGACGACCCCGTGCGCACCGTCGTCGGCAGCCTGAAGTCGAGCTACGCGTCCGGCGGCAAGGAGCTGACACCCGGGCAGCTGCTCGAGCGCCTCGGCTTCCGCTCCGGCGAGCTCTCGACGCTCGTCAAGGACCTCTCGGGCGGCCAGCGCCGCCGCCTGCAGCTGCTGCTCATCCTGCTCGACGAGCCCAACGTGCTCATCCTCGACGAGCCGACGAACGACCTCGACACCGACATGCTCGCCGCGATGGAGGACGTGCTCGACTCGTGGGCGGGCTGCCTCATCGTCGTCAGCCACGACCGCTACCTCATCGAGCGCGTCACCGACCACCAGTACGCCGTGATCGACGGCGCGCTCGTGCACATGCCGGGGGGCGTGGATGCGTACCTCGAGCGATCGGGGCGCGGCTCGGTCGGGCGGGCCAAGGCGCGGCCGACCGACGCCTCGCCCGGCGACGCCGGCGCATCCGCCGGCGCCGACGGCGCCGCGGGCGGCGGCCTCAGCGGCGCCGAGCGGCGCGCGCTCGAGAAGGAGGCGGCGAGCCTCGACCGCCGGCTCGCGAAGGCGACGCAGGAGCGCGCCGCGGTGCTCGCCCGCTTCGAGGCCGCCGACCACAGCGACTTCGACGCGCTCGCGGCGCTGCAGGGCGAGCTCGCCGACGTCGACGCCCGCATCGCTGAGCTCGAGGAGCAGTGGCTCGAGGCGCACGAGGGCCTCGAGGCGTAGCGCCCGAGCCGCCGGCTCAGCGCTGCTGCACGTCGGGGTGCGTGGCGATCATGAACGAGGTCGGGTCGCCGTCGGGGGAGTCGCGGGTGCGCAGCCACTCCATGAGCTCGACGGTGCGGCGGTCGAGCTCGGCGCGGTCCTCCGGGCTCAGTCGCACGCCGAGGCGGCCGATGTCGAGATCGCCCGGCTGCACGCCCTGGATCTCCTGCAGGAAGGTCTGCACGAGCACCGGGCCGACGAGCGGCGCCTCCGAGCCGTGCCAGGTCATGCCCGTGGCGCGGTAGGGGATCTCCTTCGCGCCGCGCGCGCCGACCCGGGGCTCCTCGGCGGCGAGGAAGCCGACATCGACGAGCGCCTGCACGTGGTGGTGCATGGTGCCGGCGTTCATCTGCAGGAGCCGCGCGAGCTCCTTGTTCGTGCGCGGCTCGTGCAGGCAGAGGCGCAGGATGCGCCAGCGCAGCGGCGACGAGAGCGCCTTCGCCTTGGCGGTCAGCTCGCTCGATGGCGGCGGCATCGCCTCGTCGGTCATGGCCTCAGCGTAGCCGCTCGGAATCAGTGATTGGGAGAACCCAATCACTGCGGTACGCTTCCCGCATGACCACCGAGCCCGAGGCATCCGCGGCCCCCACGCCCGCCTCGACCATCCCCGACACCGCCCCCGCCTCCCCGGCCGCACCGCCGCCGGGCCACCGCGGCCTGTGGCGCGAGCGAGGGTTCCCCGCGTTCTGGCTCGGCCAGGGCCTCAGCCAGCTCGGCGCGCAGTTCGCGGCGCTCGCGATGCCGATCGTCGCGGTCGCGATCCTGCAGGCCGACGACGCGCAGATGGGCTACCTGCACGCCGCCGAGACCGCGGCGTTCCTGCTCGTCGGCCTGCCCGCCGGCGCGTGGCTCGACCGGATGCGCAAGCGCACCGTGATGATCGCGGCCGACCTCGTGCGCGTGGTCGCGGTGGCCGCCGTGCCGCTCCTGTGGCTCGCCGGGACGCTCGAGATGTGGCACCTGTTCGTCATCGGCGCCGTGGTCGGCGTCGCCACCGTCTTCTTCGACGTCGGCTACCAGTCGTTCGTGCCCGTGCTCGTGCGCGACGAGCACGTCGGGCCCGCGAACGGCGCGCTCGAGGCGACCGCGCAGACGATGCGGCTCGGCGGCCCCGCGGTCGCCGGCCTGCTGCTCAAGGTGCTCTCGGCGCCGCTGCTGCTCGCCGCCAACGCGGTCGGCTTCCTGCTGAGCGCCATCAGCCTCATGCTCGTGCGCGACGAGGAGGTCGTGAAGCCGAAGCACGAGCGGCAGCACCTCGTGCGCGAGATCGCCGAGGGGCTGCGGTTCGTCGCCCGCACCGACTTCCTCGTGCGTATCGTCGGCACCACGGCGCTCACGAACCTCGGCACGACGATCGCCATGACGCTCTCGCCCATCCTGATCCTGCGCATCCTCGGCCTCGACCCGGCCATCTACGGCGTGCTCATGACGCTCGGCGCCGTCGGCGGCCTCGTGGGCTCGGTGCTCGCGAACCGCATCGCCCGCTGGATCGGCGAGGGGCCGGCGCTGTCGGCCTCGACGCTGCTCTTCGTCGCCTCGGCCGCGCTGCTGCCCGCCGCGGCGCACTTCCCCGACGCGGCGGTCGTGCTGCTCGTGCTGTTCGAGGCGCTGCTCGGCTTCTCGGTGCTCGTCTACAACATCGTGCAGGTCACCGCACGGCAGCGCATCTGCCCGAAGCCGCTCCTCGGCCGCATGAACGCCTCCATCCGCTTCGTCGTCTGGGGCGTCATGCCGATCGGCGCGCTCGTCGCCGGCTGGCTCGGCACCGCCTTCGGCACGCTCTCGGCGATCTGGGTGGGCTCGATCATCGCGATGCTGGGGGCGCTGCCGCTGCTGCTGAGCCCCTACGCCCGCATGCGGGCGCTGCCGACGCGGGAGGACGCGACGCGGCAGGCCTGACCGGCCGCCACAGCCGACTCGGTTACCCTGGCGGGAGCCGCGCCGACGGGCGCGCGGCACGAGAGGGGGCGACGATGCAGACGATCCTGGTCGTCGACGACGACCCCGCGCTCGCCGAGATGATCGGCATCGTGCTCGCCGGGGAGGGCTACCAGCTCGAGTTCTGCGCCGACGGCGCGGAGGCGGTCGACCGCTTCCACGAGGTGCGTCCCGACCTCGTGCTGCTCGACCTGATGCTGCCGGGCAAGGACGGCATCCAGATCTGCACCGAGCTGCGCGCGGAGTCGGGCGTGCCCATCATCATGCTCACTGCCAAGGGCGACCCGACCGACATCGTCGTCGGGCTCGAGTCGGGCGCCGACGACTACGTCGTGAAGCCGTTCAACCCGAAGGAGCTCGTCGCCCGCGTGCGCACGCGCCTGCGCCCGCAGCGGCAGGAGGACGGCGGCACGCTGCGCGTCGCCGACCTCGAGATCGACGTCGAGGGCCACCAGGTGCGCCGCGCGGGCAGCGTCATCGGCCTCACGCCGCTCGAGTTCGAGCTGCTCGTCACGCTCGCCTCGAAGCCCAACCAGGTGTTCTCGCGCGAGATGCTGCTCGAGCAGGTGTGGGGCTACCACTACAAGGCCGACACGCGCCTCGTGAACGTGCACGTGCAGCGCCTGCGCTCCAAGGTCGAGCGCGACGTCGACAACCCCGTGGTCGTGACGACCGTGCGCGGCGTCGGCTACCGCGCCGGCGCACCCACCCCAAGCTGAGGCAGCGATGGCCGCACGGCGCCCGCCCGGCTGGGGCCGCCTGATCTGGGACCGGGCGACCCGGGTCGTCCGGCACTCGCTGCAGGCGCGCGTCGTCGCGGCCAGCATGGCGATGTCGACCTTCGCGCTCGTCGGCGTCTTCGGCTACATGTCGGCGTCGGTGAGCCAGAACCTCTTCGAGACCCGCCGCGACGAGGCGCTCGTCGAGGCCGTGCGCGCGTCGACGGCGATGCAGCAGAGCTTCGACGAGGCCGTGACGCAGAACCTCACGAGCGGTGAGGTGGATGCGCTGCAGGACCGGGCGCTCGACGCCGTCACCGGGCTCATCTCGTCGCGGTCGAGCACCGAGTACGCGATGCTCCGCGCCGAGTCGCAGACCGCGACGCTGCTGCAGATGAACGACGTCCAGTCGCAGTCGTTCGACACCGACCTGCTCACCCCCGAGCTGCGCTCTGCCGTCGCCGCCGCATCCGACACGCCCTACTACCAGTCGGTGCGGCTCGAGGGGAGCGAGGGCTCGCAGCCGGGCATCATCGTCGGCAGCACCGTCGACGTGCCGCTCGCCGGCCGCTACGAGCTGTACCTGCTCACGAGCCTGCAGGCGACGCAGGAGACGCTCGGCTTCATGCAGCTGACGATGATGGCGGGCGGTCTCGCCCTCATCGCGCTCATCGGCGCGATCACGTGGTTCGTGGCCCGCATGGTGGTCGGGCCCGTGCAGACCGCGGCCGACTCGAGCGCCCGCATCGCCGCGGGCGAGCTCGACGTGCGCATCCCCGTGCGCGGCGACGACGAGATCGCGAAGCTCGGCCGCTCGTTCAACGACATGGCCGACTCGATCTCGCGGCAGATCAACGAGCTCGCGACGCTCTCGACCGTGCAGCAGCGGTTCGTCTCCGACGTCTCGCACGAGCTGCGCACGCCGCTCACCACCATCCGGCTCGCCGGCGACGTGCTCCACGACCGGCGGGAGTCGTTCGACCCGGTCACGAGCCGCACGGTCGAGCTGCTGCACGCGCAGATCCTGCGGTTCGAGCAGCTGCTCGCCGACCTGCTCGAGCTGAGCCGCTTCGACGCCGGCGCCGCGCAGCTCGACATCGAGCCGACCAACCTCGTGCGGCTCGCCGAGGCCGAGATCTCGGCCGTCGAGCCCCTCGCCGCGGAGCGCGGCACCGAGCTGCGGCTCGTCGCCCCCGGCGGGCACTTCGAGGCGGAGGTCGACCCCCGTCGCATCCGCCGGATCCTGCAGAACCTGCTCGGCAACGCCATCGACCACGGGGAGGGCAGGCCCGTGGTGGTCACCGTCGACTCGACCAGCGACGCCGCCGCGATCGCCGTGCGCGACCACGGCGTCGGCATGACCGAGGAGGAGGCCGCGCGCGTGTTCGACCGCTTCTGGCGCGCCGACCCGTCGCGGCAGCGCCGCACCGGCGGCACGGGCCTCGGCCTGTCGATCAGCCGCGACGACGCCGCGCTGCACGGCGGCTGGATCGACGTGTGGTCGCAACCGGGCGAGGGCACCGCGTTCCGGCTCACGCTGCCGCGGGCCGGCGCGCACGCGGTCGCCTCGCCGATCGAGCTGCCGCCGGCCGACACGCAGGCGATCGTGCTGCCGCCGGCGGCGGAGGAGGCACCCGCGCCCGAGGCGATCGACGCCATGGAGATCACCCTCGTCGACCCGCCCGCCGCCTCGACGAAGGAGCCCGGCCGATGAAGCGCATCCTCGCCGCCGCGGCCGCCGTGCTCGTGCTCGCCGGCTGCGTCGCCATCCCCGACTCCGGCCCCGTCACCGAGGGCCACGTCGACGCGGGCGAGCAGGCCGATGACCTGATCTTCCTCGCGCAGGAGCCGCATCCGGGCGCCACGCAGGAGGAGATCGTGCGCGGCTTCCTGAGCGCCGCGATCAGCCCCGGCGACGACTTCGCGATCGCCCGCGAGTACCTCGCCGGCGAGGCGGCCGAGCAGTGGGACCCGGGTGCGGGCGTGCTCGTGCGCTCGGGGCAGCCCGAGGTGTCGCTCGGCGGCGAGACGACCGCGACGGCCGTGACGACCGCCGTCTCCGAGCTCGACGGCTCGGGCGCCCTGCAGCTGCTCGACGCCGACCGCATGCTCGAGTTCCGGCTGCTGCAGGTGGCGGGGGAGTGGCGCATCTCGCAGGCGCCCGACGGCATCGTGCTGTCGAGCTTCCACTTCGCCCAGCTCTTCCGCCCGCACACCCTGCACTGGCTGACGCCCGACGGCACCCGCAGCGTGCCGGAGGTGCGCTGGTTCGAGCGCACCGCGACCACGCTGCCGGGGCGGATGGTCGACGCGCTGCTCGCGGGGCCGTCGAGCTGGATCGCGCCCGCCGTCACGACCGCCGGCGCACCCGACGCGCGCACCGTCGGCGAGCCGGTCGTCGCGGGCACGATCGTCACCGTCACGCTCGACTTCGCGCAGGTCGAGCAGCTCGGCAGCGGCAGCCTCGAGCCGCTCTCGACGCAGCTGGCGCTCTCGCTGCGCTCGATCGGCGCCCGGGAGGTGCGCATCCAGGTCGAGGGCCTCGACGGCTTCACCGCCTCGAGCGCGTCGGCGCAGCCCGTGGACGACGGCGACGTCGACCAGCGGCCGCTCGTGCTCGACGGCACGTCGCTGCGCTCGATCGGCGGCGGCGCCGCGGGGATCGAGGACGTCGGGCCGGCGCTCTCGGCCATCGGCGCCACGAGCTACACGGTCGGCGCCGCGGGCGGCGTCGCGACGACGGGCTCCACCGCCGCGTGGCTCGAGCCGGGCGCCGCGCCCGTGGTCATCTCGACGGGCTCGGCGATCGTGCCGACCGTCGACGACACGGGCTGGGTGCTGCTGCAGGAGCAGGGCACGCCGCAGGCGCTCGTCGCGTGGCACGACGGGGAGCGCAGCGCGCTCCCGCTGCCGCCGGGCAGCACGGCGCGCCTCGCCGCGATGGAGCTCTCGCGCGACGGCGCGCGCCTCGCGGTCGCGACCGTGGAGGGCAGCGAGAGCGAGGTGTGGGTCGCAGCCGTCATGCGCGACGCGTCCGGCCGGCCAGTCTCGCTCGGCGAGCCCTACCGGCTGCCGCGCGTCGACGGGGCGGCGACCGACATCACCTGGGTGAGCTCGACCGAGGTCGCGGTGCTCGCCGCGAACGGCGACGAGTCGCAGATCGTGATGCTCGCGGTCGGCGGCGCCGCCGAGCAGCTGCCGGCGCCGGGCGAGGCGGTGCGCGCGATCGTCGGCGGCAGCGAGGGCGCATCGACGCTGCGGGCGCTCGGCGCCGACGGCTCGCTGCTGTCGCTCCGGGGCCGCGTCTGGACGGCGGCGACGGGGCTCGCGCCCATCACGCTCATCGCGACGCAGCAGTAGGGCCCGACCTGCTCTCCACAGGCGGCGGTGCTCGCGGCCCGCGCCGGCGCATCCGCCCGCCATCCTCCGTGCATGGGGATCGGCGGCGCGCTGCGCGAGGCGGCGAGCGTGCTGTGGCCGGTCGCGTGCGCCGGCTGCGGCGCGCCCGACGTCGCGGTGTGCGCGCCGTGCGCGGCGCTGCTCACCGGCGACCCCGTGCGCGGCGACGTCGACGGCGTGCCGCTCGTCGCGGCCGCCGCGTACGAGGGGGAGGTGCGGATGCTGGTGGCGGCCTGCAAGGAGCACGGCGGCCGGGCGGAGTCGCGGGCCCTCGGCGCGGGCCTGGCGCTCGCGATCGCGCAGGCCCCCGCCGCGCCGCTCGTGCGCGTGCCCTCGAGCCGCGCCGGGCTGCGGCGGCGGGGGTTCGACCCAGTCGAGCTCGTGCTGCGGGGCGCGGGGCTGCGCGCCGTGCCGCTGCGCCGCGTCGCGGGCGGGGGCGCGCAGAAGGAGCGCTCGGTCGACGAGCGCGCGAGCGCCGCGCAGGGCACGCTCGCGCTGCCGCGCCGCGCCGCGGAGCGACTCGCGGGCGCGGCGGTGGTGCTCGTCGACGACGTCGTCACGAGCGGCGCGACGATGCGCGAGGCGGTGCGCGCGGTGCGCGCCGCGGGGTGCGATGCGGCCGCGATCGCCGCCGTCGCGCGGGTGCCGAGACGGGTTCCGGGAGCGCTCGGCTGAGCCCGGGGCGCCGGGGGTAGAGTGACGGCACGCAAGTCGGCGCAGCAGCCGCAAGCGCCGACGCCCTACCCATGGGAGGCCACTATGGAGATCACGTTCGGCGCCAAGGGCGCAGACATCACGGACCGCTTCCGCGCCTACGCGGAGGAGAAGCTGGCGAAGGTCACGCAGCTCCTGCCCCGTGCGACTGCCCTCGACGTCAAGCTCACCCGCCACGCGGATGCGCACTCCGCGATCGCCGGCGGACGGGTCGAGATCACCGTCCACGGGCCCGGCTCGATCATCCGTGCCGAGTCCGACGGGCCCGACAAGTACATGGCCTTCGACTCCGCCTACCACCGCATCATGGAGCGCGCGAGGCGCGCCCACGACAAGCGCCACGACCACAGCGCCCGCAAGCGCACACCGCTGCGAGAGGCGGCTGCGAACGGCTTCGAGCAGGTCGCCATCACGCCCGCCGACCCGGCCGTCGTCGAGGCGGTCGCGACGGGCTCCGTGCCGACGATCGAGCCCGATCGCGAGCAGGAGCACGAGTGGTCGCCCGTGGTGATCCGCGAGAAGCGCTTCCCCGCGAAGCGCATGGGCGTGCGCGAGGCGGTCGACCAGATGGAGCTCGTCGGCCACCCCTTCTACCTCTTCGTCGACGAGGCGAGCGGCGAGTGCGCCGTCGTCTACCGGCGCAAGGGCTGGTCGTACGGCGTGATCTCCCTCGACGAGGAGCAGGCCGAGTCGGCGGCGAGCGCCGAGCGCGCCGCCTCCTGACCCCTCCGCGCGGCGTCCCGGCCATGGCTGGGACGCCGCTCGGCACGCGTTGCTACGATGGGCAGTCGGTTCCCGGACCGCCACCTCGCCCCGATGCACGGAAGGCTCACCTCGTGCCCAACTTCTTCGAGAACATGCTGCGCGCCGGCGAGGGCCGGCTGCGCCGCCGCCTGGAGCGCATCGCCGCCGATGTCGCCGCGCTCGAGGACGCGTTCGAGGAGCTCACCGACGAGGAGCTGGCCGGCGAGACGGCCGAGTTCCGCCAGCGCTACGCCGACGGCGAGGCGCTCGACGTGATGCTTCCCGAGGCCTTCGCGGCCGTCCGCGAGGCCGCGAAGCGCACGCTCGGCATGCGCCCCTACGACGTGCAGGTGATGGGCGCCGCGGCGCTGCACCTGGGCAACATCGCCGAGATGAAGACCGGTGAGGGCAAGACGCTCGTCGCCCCCATCGCCGCGTACCTCAACGCGATCGCCGGCGAGGGCGTGCACATCGTCACGGTCAACGACTACCTCGCGAGCTACCAGTCCGAGCTCATGGGCCGCGTCTTCCGGGCGCTCGGCATGACGACCGGATGCATCATCGCCGGCCAGACGCCGGAGGTGCGGCGTGAGCAGTACGCGGCCGACGTCACCTACGGCACGAACAACGAGTTCGGCTTCGACTACCTGCGCGACAACATGGCGCACTCGAAGGACGCGATGGTCCAGCGCGGCCACGGCTTCGCGATCGTCGACGAGGTCGACTCGATCCTCATCGACGAGGCCCGCACGCCGCTCATCATCTCCGGCCCCGCCGCCGGCGAGGCCAACCGCTGGTTCGGCGAGTTCGCCCGCATCGCGAAGCGCCTGCGCCCCGAGGTCGACTACGAGGTCGACGAGAAGAAGCGCACGGTCGGCGTGCTCGAGCCCGGCATCGAGCGGGTCGAGGACCTCCTCGGCATCGACAGCCTCTACGAGTCGGCGAACACGCCGCTCATCTCCTTCCTCAACACCGCGCTCAAGGCGAAGGCCCTGTTCAAGCGCGACAGCGACTACGTCGTCATGAACGGCGAGGTGCTCATCGTCGACGAGCACACCGGCCGCATCATGCAGGGCCGCCGCTTCAACGAGGGCATCCACCAGGCGATCGAGGCGAAGGAGGGGGTGCAGATCAAGGCCGAGAACCAGACGGTCGCGACGGTCACCCTGCAGAACTACTTCCGCCTCTACTCGAAGCTCGCGGGCATGACCGGCACCGCCGAGACCGAGGCCGCCGAGTTCATGTCGACCTACAAGCTCGGCGTCGTCCCCATCCCGACGAACAAGCCCGTGCAGCGCAAGGACCAGTCCGACCTCGTCTACGCGACCGTCGAGGGCAAGTTCAAGCACGTCGTCGACGACATCGTCGAGCGCCACGAGGCCGGCCAGCCGGTGCTGGTCGGCACGACGAGCGTCGAGAAGAGCGAGTACCTCTCGGGGCTGCTCGCCAAGGCCGGCGTCAAGCACGAGGTGCTGAACGCGAAGAACCACGCCCGCGAGGCCGCGATCGTCGCGCAGGCGGGCCGCCTCGGCGCCGTCACCGTCGCCACGAACATGGCCGGCCGCGGCACCGACATCATGCTCGGCGGCAACGCCGAGCACCTCGCCGTCACGCGCATGACCGAGCTGGGCCTCAGCCCCTCGGAGACGCCGGACGAGTACGAGGAGCGCTGGGACGAGGTCTTCGCCGAGGTGAAGGCCGCCGTCGAGGCGGAGGCGTCGAAGGTGATCGAGGCCGGCGGCCTGTACGTGCTCGGCACCGAGCGCCACGAGTCGCGCCGCATCGACAACCAGCTGCGCGGCCGCTCCGGCCGCCAGGGCGACCCGGGCGAGAGCCGCTTCTACCTGTCGATGCAGGACGACCTGCTGCGCCTGTTCGGCGGCTCCGTCGCGCAGCGCTTCATGGCGGTCGACGCCGACGAGGACGAGATCCCGCTCGAGTCGAAGATCTTCACCCGCACCATCCGCTCGGCGCAGGCGCAGATCGAGGCGCGCAACGCCGAGATGCGCAAGAACGTGCTGAAGTACGACGACGTCATGAACCGCCAGCGCGAGGCGATCTACTCCGACCGCCGGCACATCCTCGACGGCGACGACCTCGCGGGGCGCGTGCAGGGCTTCCTCGAGGGCACGATCCGCGACCTCGTCGACGAGCACGCGGTCGGCAACGACAGCGACGAGTGGAACCTCGAGGCGCTCTGGACCGAGCTGCGCACGATCTACCCCGTCGGCATCACGATCGACGAGGTCGTCGCCGAGGCGCAGCCGCGCCTGACGGCCGACTTCCTCTACGAGCAGCTCGTCTCCGACGCGAAGATCGCCTACGCGAAGCGCGAGGAGGCGCTCGGCTCGCCCGCGATGCGCCTGCTCGAGCGCCGCGTCGTGCTGTCGGTCATCGACCGCAAGTGGCGCGACCACCTGTACGAGATGGACTACCTGCGCGAGGGCATCGGCCTGCGCACGATGGCGCAGCGCGACCCGGTGGTGGAGTACCAGAACGAGGGCTTCGCGCTCTACCAGCAGATGATGTCGGCGATCCGCGAGGAGTCGGTGCAGTTCCTCTTCAACCTCGAGGTCAAGGTGCAGCAGGGCGCGAGCCCCGAGGCGCCCGCGATCGAGGGCGGCGGCCTTGAGGAGGTCGAGGAGGACACGACGAGCCTCACCTACTCGGCCCCCGACGAGGACGGCGAGGCGTCGGTGCACGACGCCGCCGGCCACGAGCTCGGCGCCGAGACGGGCAAGGCGCGCGCGAAGAGCGGCAACCCGGCCGTCGCCGCGCAGGCGCGGGCCGCGAGCGGCAACCGCGAGCAGCGGCGCGCGGCCACGAAGCAGGCGAAGGCCGCGCCGAAGGTGGGCGCGTTCGGCCAGGTCGAGGACGACGAGGCGCGGTAGGCGGGTCTCGCCGGCTCAATCGATCGACTGCAGCCCGTTCCAGGCGGTGACGCCGAGCGGCGGTCCGTAGGCGCCGGTGTCGCCGCCATTGGAGTAGACGGCGGTGATGTGGCCGGCGCCGGTCGCCGGGTCGACGTTCGACACCCATCCGGAGCCCGAGGCGCCGTCGCCCATGACGCAGTCGGCGCCGTAGTTCGCGTCGCCGCCCGCGCCGTAGTTCAGCCGGTCCTCGGCGCAGTGCCGCAGCACCTCCGAGTCGAAGGGGTCGTTCCCCGGGTAGCCGGCGATCACGACGCCGTTCGTCTCGGCGGTGAAGCTGATGCCCTGGCCGCCGACGACCTGCTCGAGGGTCCGGCCGCCCTGCGGTGCGAAGCGGATGAAGCCGAAGTCGAAGCCCATCCAGCCGTCGTCGTCGGCGCCGTCGAGCCAGCGCGTGTTGGCCTCGAGGTACTGCTCGGGCACCCACCACCGCTCGGCCTCCCACACGCCGTACGGGGTGTCGCCGCGTTCGTAGCCCGGGGCGAAGAGGATGCGGTCGTACCAGTCGCGCGTCTCGTCGTCGAAGATGCAGTGGGCGGCGGTCGCCACGATGAGCCCCGAGTCGCTGTTGATCACGGTGCCGGTGCAGGTGAAGTCGCCCTCGGAGGTGCTGAGCTCGAGCCTGCCGACGGTGCTCAGCAGCAGGTTGCGGCTCGTGCCGTTGGCCTCCCCGGGCAGCAGCTCGTCGCCGCCGTCGTGCACGGGCAGCGCGATGCCGGGCTGCACCGCCGCCGTGCCGCGGGTCGGCTCGAGCACCATGTCGAACGCGGCGTCGGGCAGGTAGCCGTCGACGGTCTCGCCGCGCGAGCCCGCGTACAGCTCGCCGGTGTCGGCGCCGGTCTCGTCGGCGTCGGTGATGGGCTCGTCGGGCTCGACCGGCAGCGCCTCGCCCTGCTGCGGCTGCGTCGTCGGCGACGGCACCGGCAGCGGCGTGGTCGGCGGCAGCGTGATCTCGCCGGGGAGTGGCGGCGGCAGGATGACGCATCCGCCGACGGCGAGGACGGCGGCGAGAGCGGCGGCGGCTGCCGCGAGGCGGGTCGTGCGCATGGCCCTCTCACGCTAGGCGGATGCGGGCGGCGACGGCTGGGAGCGCGCCCCGAGCCGCGCGGGGTTCAGGCGGGCGGCGCGACCGCGACGAGCAGGATGGCCGTCCAGTGGCACAGGAACGCGATCACGGTGCAGACGTGGAAGATCTCGTGGAAGCCGAAGCGGCCGGGGAACGGGTTCGGCTTCTTCATGCCGTAGATCACGGCGCCCACCGAGTAGGCGAGCCCGCCCGCGATGACGAGCATCGCGGTGACCGCGTTCGCGGCCCAGATCTGCGGCAGGAACGCGACCGCCGCCCAGCCGAGCGCGAGGTAGATCGGCACGTAGAGCCAGCGCGGCGCGCCCAGCCAGAAGACGCGGAAGGCGATGCCCACGATCGCGCCGCCCCAGACGACGCTCAGCAGGATCCAGTCGGTCGGCGAGGGCAGGGTGAGCAGCGAGATCGGCGTGTAGCTGCCGGCGATGAGCAGGAAGATGTTGGCGTGGTCGAGGCGCTTCAGCAGCACGCGCGTGCGCTCCTGCCAGTGGAAGCGGTGGTAGACCGCCGAGATGCCGAACAGCAGCACGCTCGAGAGCGCGAAGACGGCCGATGCGGTCTTCGCGAGCGCGCCGTCGGCGACGATCACGAGCACGATGCCGGCGATGAGCGCGAGGGGAGCGGTGCCCGCGTGGATCCACCCGCGCCAGGTGGGCTTGTGCTCGATCGCGGCCTCGGCGATCGCGTCGCCCGCTGCCTCGATGAGCGGCAGGTGCGGGGTCTCGGGCTCGCTCGATCGCACCTCGTGGCGCTCGGGCTCGGTCGTGGATGCCATGCCTACAGCGTACGGCGTACGCAGTGCCGCGGCGAGCATCCTCGCGAGCGCAGCCGATAGATTGCCGTCTGTGCGACTCCGCAGCGCCCCAGGCTCCCGCCTCGTCTACCGCTACTACGAGCGGCGGCTGCGGCGCGACCTGCGACGGGTCGCCGTGCCGCGCCACATCGCCATGATCATCGACGGCAACCGCCGCTGGGCGCGCGAGCAGAACCTCGCCACCGCCGGCCACGGGCACCGAGCCGGGGCCGCTCGGCTGCGCGAGTTCGTCGACTGGTGCGCCGAGATCGACGTGGAGGTCGTGACCCTCTACCTGCTCTCGCGCGACAACCTCACGGGCCGTGCGAGCGCCGAGCTCGGCGAGCTGTGCGAGATCATCGCCGAGCTCGCCGACGACCTGTCCCGCATCCCCGGCCGGCGCATCCGCCACGTCGGCGACACCGCGGGCCTGCCCGCGCCCCTCGTCGCGGCGCTCGAGGGCGCGGTCGCGCGCAGCGCCGACCAGCAGGGCATCTGCGTCAACCTCGCCGTCGGCTACGGCGGGCGCCACGAGCTGGTCGAGGCGGTGCGCCGCATCCTCTCGTCGGCCGGCGCGGCGACGCCCGCCGAGCTCGCCGAGCGGCTCACGCCCGAGCTCATCGCCGAGCACCTCTCGACCGCGGGGCAGCCCGACCCCGATCTCGTCATCCGCACGTCCGGCGAGCAGCGGCTGAGCGACTTCATGCTCTGGCAGAGCGCCCACAGCGAGTTCTACTTCGTCGAGGCGCTCGGGCCCGACCTCCGCGAGGTCGACTTCCTGCGCGCGGTGCGCGCCTACGGGCTGCGCGAGCGGCGCTACGGGCGCTGACCGAACGGCACGTGACGATCGTGTGAACTCGCGGCGCGCATCCGTGTGTCGCCGCCGGTCCGCGGCGCCGCGCGAGCGTACATTCGGCGGTGTCGGGCATCTCCGCCCGGCGAGCGAGCGGCCTTCGCGCCAGCGAGCACCACGGGAGGCGACGGCCGCGTGAAATCCGACCCCGGTCGGAAGGGAGCGCCACGTGCCTGAGATCGCCACCACCCCCGCCAGCGGCTCCGTCGAGGTCGAGACGACCGACACCCGCCAGCGCACCTACGTGCTCGACACGAGCGTGCTG
This sequence comes from Agrococcus sp. GW821-FHT14H11, assembly GCF_058803545.1. Lineage (NCBI taxonomy): Bacteria > Bacillati > Actinomycetota > Actinomycetes > Micrococcales > Microbacteriaceae > Agrococcus > Agrococcus sp. GW821-FHT14H11. The sequence goes on along the minus strand of NZ_JBXAPA010000005.1, from coordinate 189,450 downwards.
CTGTCCGACCCGGGGGCGATCCACCGCTTCGCCGAGCACTCCGTCGTGATCCCCGTGATCGTGATCGCCGAGCTCGAGAAGAAGCGGCACGATCCCGAGATCGGCTACTTCGCCCGCAAGGCCCTGCGCAACCTCGACGACCTGCGCGTCGCGCACGAGCGGCTCGACTTCCCGGTGCCGACCGAGGGCGGCGGCAGCCTGCGGGTCGAGCTCAACCACACGAACCAGCAGGTGCTGCCCAGCGGCCTGCAGCTGGGCGACAACGACTCGCGCATCCTCGCCGTCGCGTCGAACCTCGCCGGCGACGGCCTCGACGTCTGCGTCGTGTCGAAGGACATGCCGATGCGCGTCAAGGCGGCCTCGATCGGCCTCGCCGCCGAGGAGTACCTCGCCGAGCAGGCCGTCGACTCGGGCTGGATGGGCACGGCCGAGCTCGCGCTCTCGGGCGAGCAGATCAACCGGCTCTACGAGGACGAGCGGCTCGAGACGGATGCGGTGGCCGGCATGCCCGTCAACACGGGCCTCGTGATCTCCTCCGAGCGCGGCTCGGCGCTCGGCCGCGTCACCCGCGCGGGCGAGATCACGCTCGTGCGCGGCGACCGCGACGTCTTCGGCGTGCACGGCCGCTCGGCCGAGCAGCGCCTCGCGATCGACCTGCTGCTCGACGAGCAGGTCGGGATCGTCTCGCTCGGCGGCTCGGCCGGCACGGGCAAGTCGGCGCTCGCGCTCGCCGCGGGGCTCGAGGCGGTGCTCGAGCGGCGCCTGCACAAGAAGGTGATCGTCTTCCGCCCGCTGTACGCGGTCGGCGGCCAGGAGCTCGGCTACCTGCCCGGCGACAAGGACGAGAAGATGAACCCCTGGGGTCAGGCGATCTACGACACGCTGGGCGCGCTCGTGAGCGACAACGTGCTCGACGAGGTCGCCGATCGGGGCATGCTCGAGGTGCTGCCGCTCACGCACATCCGCGGGCGCTCGCTGCACGACGCGTTCGTGATCGTCGACGAGGCGCAGTCGCTCGAGCGCAACGTGCTGCTGACGGTGCTGAGCCGCATCGGCCAGAACTCGCGCGTCGTGCTCACGCACGACGTCGCGCAGCGCGACAACCTGCGGGTCGGCCGCCACGACGGCGTCGCGAGCGTCATCGAGACGCTCAAGGGCAACGAGCTCTTCGGCCACATCACGCTCACCCGCAGCGAGCGCTCGCGCATCGCCGCGCTCGTGACGAGCCTGCTGGAGGGCTGAGCGCCGCCCACGCCGACCCGTTCCGCCCTGCTGGACCCGGTGCACCGGGTCGGCGGCGGTGGAACGGGTCTGCGGCGCGGGTGCACGGATGCGCGGGCGCGCGTGGGCGGGCACGGCTACCGTGGCCGCATGGCCGCTCCGAGGTCGCTGACCGCAGCTCAGGCGCGCCGCATGCGCATCGCCGCGCAGGAGGTGCGCGGCTCGCGGCGCGCGCCGGCCGACGCCGTGCGCCGCATGGTCGCGATGCAGGGGCAGGACCTGCCGCAGGTGCTGCGCGCGATCGCGATCCGCTCGGCACCCGGCACGGGGCTCGCCGAGGTGCGGGCCGCGTTCGACGCGGGCGAGCTCGTGCGGTCGTGGGCGATGCGCGGCACGCTCTTCGTCGCCACCCCCGACGACCTCGCGGTGCTGCACGCCGCGACCGTCGATCGCCTGCGGCCCCAGGAGTGGCGCATGTGCGCGTCGCGCGGCATCGACGCGCCGACCGCCGCCGCGGCCGCGGCCGTGCTGCGCGAGGTGCTCGCGCCGGGACCCGTCGCGCGACGCGCGCTGCTGGCGGCGTGGGAGGCGGCGGGCATCGCGACGGGCGGCGGGCGCGGCTACCACCTGCTGGCCCTCTCGGCCTACGACGGGCTCGTGCGCTTCGGGCCGTTCGAGGGCTCCGAGCAGCTGCTCGTCGGCGGGCCGCCGCCCGAGGTGCCCGAGCCCGCCGCCGCGCTCGACGAGGCGCTCGCCCGCTGGGCGGCGGCGCGCGGCCCCGCGCGGGCCGACGATGCGGCGTGGTGGACGGGACTGCCCAAGCGGCCCGTCCGCGCGGCGCTCGAGCGCGCATCCGACCCCGATCGCGGCGTGCTCGAGCGGGTGCTGGTCGACGGGGTCGAGATGCTGGTGGCGGCCGGGGCCGCCGAGGCGCCGCGCTCCGGGGTCGTGCTCGTGCCCGGGTTCGACGAGTGGCTGCTGGGCTACGGCGACCGCTCGCTCGCGGTGAGCGCGGCGGCGATGCAGGCGATCGTGCCGGGCGGCAACGGCGTCTTCCGGCCGGTGGTGCTCGTCGACGGCGTGGCGGTCGGCACGTGGCGACTGCCCGCCGGCGGCCGCGGCGAGCCGGTGCTCGAGCTCGTCGCGCCCGTGCCGCCGCGCACGCTCGCGGCGATCGAGTCGGCGCTGCGGCGCTGGCCGCACCGCTGAGCGGGATCAGCCGCCGAGCGCGCCCCGCCAGACGCTGTTGCCGCTGTGCGTCGGGTCGCCGTCGTACGGCTCGACCGACACGTCGACGATCGGGTAGGCGGCCAGGTCGAGGTCGGCCGGCAGCGCGAGCTGCGTCGTCTCGCGGTCCATGACGCCGAGGCTCACCATCTGCTGCGCGTCGGCGTCGAGCAGCCAGACGTCGAGGTAGCCGTCGACCTCGGGCAGCGCGTCGGCGTCGACGACGAGCAGGCGCTGGCCGTCCTGCTCGACGACCTCGGCGCGCGCGGGCGTCACGCTCGGGCCGAGCTCGCCGAGCGGGTCGAGCGTCGCCTCCGAGACGCCGATCGAGCGCGGCTCGCCGGTGAGCTGGGTCACGACGACGACGGCCGCGCTCGCCGCGACCGCGGCCGAGGCGGCGCAGGCCGCGATGAGCGCGCCGGCGCTGAACCGGCGGCGGCGGCGGCGGGCGACGTCGATCGACGTGACCTCCGCGCCCTCCTCGAGGCCTCGGGCCGCGCCGGACGATGGCGTGAAGGGCAGCGCCGGGGGCACGGCGGATGCGCCGGCCGTCGCGGGCGCGTCGGCGTCGGCGGGCAGGTCGGTCGCGATCTCGGCCGCGATGCGATCCCAGACGCCTGCCGGCGGCGGCAGCGCCGGCAGGTCGGCGAGCCGGAAGCGGTCGGCCGCGGAGCGCAGCGAGTCGACCTCCGACCGGCACGCGGGGCAGTCGTCGAGGTGCGGGGCGCCGTCGGCGGCCTCGCCGAGGGCGAGCGCGGCGAGCGTCTCGTCAGGCAGATGCTGCATGCGTCTCCTCCCATCGGTCCCTCAGCCGTCGCAGTGCCCGCGACAGGTGGCTCTTCACGGTGCCGACCGGCATCGCGAGCGAGTCGGCGATCCAGGCGGTCGAGCGGTCCTCCAGCACGGCGAGCCGCACGATGGTGCGCTGGGGCTCGCCGATGTGCTCGAGCTCCTCCTGCACCGTCAGCGAATCCTGCACCGCGTCGAGCACCGGGTCCCCCTCACCTCGATCGAGCGCTCCTGCGAGCGTCTCCGGATCCACGGCCAGCTCGCTCGCCGAGCGCGCCTTCCAGTGGTCGGCGATCCGCCGCCGGGCGATCGTCACGATCCACGCGCCGAGCGGACCCGAGGCGGGGTCGTACGACTGCCGCGAGCGCCACACCGACACGAACGTCTGCTGCACGACATCCTCGGCGTCGTGCGCCGGCATCGCCCGGCACGCGAGCGCGTAGACCAGGCCGCCCCAGCGCTCGTACGCCTGCCGCAGCACCTCCGGCGAGGTGTCCTCGGCGAAGGCGCGTGACAGCACCTCGACCTCCGACGCCTCCTCGCTCGACACGGCCAGAACGTATCACCCTCTCCGCGCGGTCATGGGCCGCCACCCGATCACGAGGCATCGGGCACGGCCGTGACGACGATGTTGTCCTCGTAGGCGCCCGCCGCGGCGTCCCACTCGCCGCCGCACGTGATGAGGCGCAGCACGTGGTCGCCGTCGCGGGCGAAGATCGCGTCGAGCGGCAGCTCGTCCTTCGAGAGCTGCTCGACGGTCGTGATGCGGTAGCGCAGCTGGTCGCCCGAGGCCGTCGTGATCGCGACCGACTCGCCCGGGACCGCATCCAGGATCTCCGACATGGGCGCCGGGCCCCGGTCGCTGTCGACGTGCGCGGCGAGCACCGAGGAGCCCTCGGTCGCGCCGGGCTCCGGCCCGAAGCGGTACCAGCCCACCTCGCGCACGAGCTCGGGCACATCCATCTGGCCGTCCTCGCGCACCCCGACCGGGATGACGTCGAGCGCGAGGCCCACGGAGGGCACGCGCACCTCGGTCGGCGCATCCGTCGCCGCTGCCGCGCCCGGGGAGGCGTCGCGCGTGCCGACGCCGGTCGGCACGGCAGCCGCCTGCGCCTCGCTCGTCGCGTCGGGCGACGCGGCGGGGGTCGGCGCAGCCGTGGCCGGGGCGCCCACGCTCGGCGCCGCCGGCTCGACCGGCCGCGGGATCAGCTGCCAGACGCCGAACGCCGCCGCCCCCACCGCGGCGACCGCCGCGACGAGCGCCACGGCGCGACGCCCCCGCGCGCGCCGAGCGGGCTCCCGCCGCGCGGTGCGCGGCGAGAGCCCGTCGGTGGTGCGCATGATCAGCCGCGCTCCTTGGCGAGGCGCTGCTGGCGCACCGCGACGGTGGCCAGGCCGAGCGCCGCCGCGAAGGCGAGCAGCGCCGTCAGGGCCGACTGCTGCGCGTTGCCGCCGAGGCCCGAGGGCACGCCGCTCGGGGCGCTGTGCGCCTCGACCGTCTGCACCGCGAGCGCCAGGTTGCCGTCCTCAGCGCTGCCCCACGCGGTCACGATGGTGTTGACGCCCTCGGCGAGCTCGAGGTCGGCCGGGCCGATCGCGACGTCGGAGGTGCCGGTGAGCACCACGTCGGCCGAGACGGTGCCGGCTGCGGTCTCGAGCGAGGCCTCATCCGGGTTCGACAGGCCCTCGACGACGACGCTCTCGTTCGCGCGGATGTCGACGGTCGGCGCGGCGGCCAGGTGGCGCACCGTGAGGCGGGCCTCGCCGGCGGCGACGGGCTCGGTGTCGTTCGCGAACGCGCCGAGGGTCGGCTCGCCGCTCTCGGTCAGGTGGGCGACGAGCGTCAGGTTGGCGCCGCCGGGCACCTCGACGCCCATGGCCTCGATGGCCGGCTCGCCCGAGTCGGGGGTCTCGCCGTCGGCGAAGACCTGGATGTCGTAGCTGCCTGCGGCGAGCATCATCGGGTCGGTGAGGGTGCCGGGCTCGAAGTCGCTGATGGCCTCCTCGCCATTGATGTAGACGTCGACCGTGAGCCCCGGGACGCCGTGCAGCACCGAGACGGTGGACTCGTGGTCGGCCGCGAACGCGGGCGCACCGCCGAGGGTCGCCAGAGCGAGAGCGGCGCCGGCGCCGATCGCGAGCTTGCGCTTCATGGTGATCTCCTTGCTGTCTGCGGCGCACCGTGCGCCGTCTGCCCCCATATCGGAGCGGCACCCCGGATCGGTTGCAGCGGCGCCGGCTTCGTGCATCCCGGGCGTGTCGCGACCGGCCGCGCGCAGCAGCGCTCCGGTACCGGATCGCTGGTCCAGGCCGCCCCCATCCGCAATCCCGTACCGGAACCGAGCGTCCCGCCGGCGCCGGCGCCCGGGCGAGCCGGGATCGGGTGCCGGCTGTGGAGAGCGGCCGCGGCGCCCGCGGCACCGTGGCTAGCCTGGCGGCGTGACGAGCACCCTCGCCGCCGCAGACCCGCCGCGGCCCCCGCTGCGGCTGCGGCCGACCGATGCGGTCGGGCTCCCGCTCGCCGGGGCGGCCGCGTGGGCGCTCGCGAGCGGGGGAGCGGATGCGGTGGCCGTCGTCCCGCTCGCCGCCGCGGCGCTCATCGCACCGGCGCTGACGCGCATCGATCTCGCCGAGCGCCGGTTGCCGAACGTGCTCACGCTGCCGCTGCTCGCAGCCGCGGCGCTCGCCGGGCTCGCGCGGCTCGCGACCGGCGATCTCTCGCCGCTCGTGGCCCTCGCGGGCTGCGCGCTCCTGCTCGTCATGGCCGATGCGGGCGGCATGGGCATGGGTGATGTGAAGCTCGGAGGCGGGCTGGCGCTCGCCACCGCGACGCTCGGGTGGGCCGTCCCGCTGGCAGGCCTCGGCGCCTCGGTCGTCGTCGGCGGCATCGCGGGATGCGCGGCGCTCGCGACCGGCCGGCCGACGCTCGCGTTCGGACCCTGGCTGCTGGCCGGGAACGCGCTCGCGGCAGCAGCTGCCGTCGTCGGCGCTCTGTGACGGTTCGTGACACGTCGATTCGCGGCGGGCCGGGCCGCCTTCCTACCGTGGTGAGCACCCACCGCATCCTGAAGGAGCCACCATGCCCATCCGACGCATCCGCCCGCTCGCCATCGCCGGCTCGCTCGGCCTCGCCGTCGCGCTCGTCGGCTGCAGCGCCGGCGGCGCCGCAGATGCCGAGCTCGGCTCCGCCGACAACCCCGTGCAGCTCGGCGTCGTCGGCGCCTCCGACCCGTACTGGGCGGTCTACGAGGAGGCCGTGGAGGCCGAGGGCATCGAGCTCGAGATCATCGACTTCACCGAGTACACGCAACCGAACCCTGCGCTCAGCGAGGGCGAGCTCGACGTGAACCAGTTCCAGCACATCCAGTACCTCGCCGACTACAACGTGTCCTCGGGAGAGGACCTGCAGCCGATCGGCGCGACCGCGATCTACCCGCTCGGGCTCTACTCCGACAAGTACGCCTCGCCCGAGGAGATCCCGGACGGCGAGACGGTCGTCGTGCCCAACGACACCGTCAACCAGGCGCGCGGGCTGCTCGTGCTGCAGTCCGCAGGCCTCATCGAGCTGGCCGGCGGCGGCAGCTCCGCTTCGACGCTCGAGGACGTGCTGCCCGCATCGCGCGTGCAGGTCGAAGCCGTCGACGCCGCGCTCACCGTCAACTCGCTGCCCGACGTCGCGGGCGCCGTCGTGAACAACGACTTCCTCGGGCCGGCCGGCCTCTCAGCGCAGGACGCGCTGTACGCCGACGACCCGAGCGACCCCTCCGCGCTGCCCTACGTCAACATCTTCGCGACCCGCGCCGACGACGCCGACGACGAGGTGCTGCTGCGCCTGGTGGAGATCTTCCAGGGCGACCAGGAGGTGCTCGACGGCCTCCTGGAGACCTCCGGCGGCACCGCGGTCTTCGCGACGACGCCCGCCGACGAGCTCCAGGCCTCGCTCGCCGAGGTCGAGGAGGCGCTGCAGGGCTGATGCGGGGCGGGCTCCGGAACCCCGGAGCCCGCTGGCGCACGCTGCCGGCACGACACATCCGCTCCCCTCGACCCGAAGGCGACATGCCACACATCCAGCTCACCGACGTCAGCAAGTCCTACCCGCCCTCCCGGCGCGGCGGTGCGCCCGTCGCGGCCGTCGACGGCGTCACCGTCTCGATCGAGCGCGGCGACGTCTTCGGCGTCATCGGCTACTCCGGTGCCGGCAAGTCGACGATCGTGCGGCTGATCAACGGGCTCGAGCCCGTCACAGCCGGGGCCATCGAGGTCGACGGGGTCGACATCACGAGCCTGTCGGCGGCCGAGCTGCGCCGGGTGCGGCAGGGGATCGGCATGATCTTCCAGCGCTTCAACCTGCTGCGCTCGCGGACGATCCGGGGCAACGTCGCCTACCCGCTCGAGGTCGTCGGCATGCCGCGCGCCGAGCGGACGGCGCGCGTCGACGAGCTGCTGCGCTTCGTCGGCCTCGAGGACAAGGCCGACGCCTACCCCGAGCAGCTCTCCGGCGGCCAGCAGCAGCGCGTCGGCATCGCCCGCGCGCTCGCCGCATCCCCCTCGATCCTGCTCGCCGACGAGGCGACGAGCGCGCTCGACCCCGAGACGACCGACGAGGTGCTCGACCTGCTCGCGCGCGTCAACCGCGAGCTCGGCGTGACGATCGTCGTCATCACGCACGAGATGGATGTCATCGCCCGCATCGCGCGGAAGGTCGCGGTCATGGATCGCGGTCGGGTGGTCGAGAGCGGCGACACCTACGACGTGTTCACGCGCCCCGAGACCGACACGGCCAAGCGCTTCGTGCGCACCGTCGTGCGCGCGCTGCCCGACGGCGAGGCGCTCGAGGCGCTGCGCGCCCGCCACGAGGGCAGGCTCTTCACGATCTCGTTCACCGACACCGGCGCATCCGACGCCCGCGTGTTCGCCGCGCTCGCGCGCGCGGGCGTCGACTTCCAGCTCGTCCACGGCGGCGTCGACGACATCCAGGGGCGCGTGTACGGGCTGCTGACGATCGCGGTGCGCGGGCACGCCGACGCCGTCGAGAGCGCGCTCGCCGGCATCGGCGCAGGCGTGCAGGTGCAGGAGGTGCGCGCATGACGGAGCTCATCGATCAGGTGGCCGGACTGCTGCCCGCGCTCCTCGAGCAGACCGGCGTCACGCTGTGGCTCGTCGCGCTCTCGCTGCTGTTCGGCGGCAGCGCCGGTCTCGTCGTCGGCACCGCGCTCTACGTCACGCGCAAGGGCGGCGTGCTCGAGCAGCCCGTCGTGTTCTGGGTGCTGAACGTGCTCGTGAACACGTTCCGACCCATCCCGTTCATCATCTTCCTCGCCGCGATGCAGCCGATCGCGCGCCTGGTGATCGGCACCGGCATCGGCAACGAGATGATCGTGTTCTCCATCTCGATCGCCGCCACCTTCGGCATCGCCCGGATCGTCGAGCAGAACCTCGTCTCGGTCGATCCGGGCGTGATCGAGGCGGCGCGCGCCATGGGCGCCGGGCCCTGGCGCATCATCCGCACGGTCATCCTGCCGGAGGCGTTCGGGCCGCTCATCCTGGGATTCACCTTCGCGATCGTGGCGCTCATCGACATGTCGGCGGTCGCAGGCATCGTCGGCGGCGACGGCCTCGGCGACTACGCGCTCTCCTACGGCTTCCGGCAGTTCGAACCGGTCGTCACCTGGAGCGCGCTCATCGTCATCATCATCATCACGCAGATCGTGCAAGCGGTCGGCAACGTGCTCTCGCGGGTCGTGCTGCGGCGCTGACGCGCGGTGCGCCAGCCGGCGAGATCGGCCGGGCAGGCACTGCCGTGCCGCGCCCCGCCGCGCCGGGCTCCGCCGCGCGGGCCCCGGCGCGCGGCTCGCGCACAACGCAAGCCCGGCAGCGCCAAGTGGCGGCAGAACGCGGCCCGGCCCGCGAACAGCCGCGCGAATGCGCGCGCGGGCTTGCGTTGTGCACCGCGGCCGGGCCGCGCGCCAGGCGCGCCTCGTCGAGCGTCCGGCTCGGTCAGCCGGTGAGATCGGCCGCGTAGCCCCGCAGCGCCCGCCGGTACAGCGGGATCGCCGGCACGAGCGCCTCGATCGCCACCCGCAGCGCCTCATCGGGACGGCCGGCGCTGTGCAGCGCGAGCGCCAGGAACGCCTCGCGTGCCGCGCCCACCTCGGGATGGTCGGCGGCATCGCGCAGCATCGCGATCGCCTCGTCGTACCGACCGAGGCTCCGCAGCGTCGACGCGTGCTGGATCCGCCGGTGCGCCTCCCGCGTGCCGTCGGCCCGCGCGAGCCCGGCATCGACGGCCTGCACGTACAGCGCCTCGGCCTCGGCCTCCAGCCCTGCGGCGTCGTGCGCGCTGGCGAGCTCGAACAGCGCGACCGACGGATGCGGCGCCGCTGGGCCGAGCGCGCGCATCCGCTCGATCCTCTCCTCGTCGCCCAGCGACTCGTCGGCCCAGACCGCCGCGACGCCGGCCTCCCAGGCGCTCACGCCTCCGCCTGCAGGCCCGTGTGGTGCGCGGCGAAGGCGAGCTGGTCGGCGAACTCGAGCGCCGCGGCGTCCTTCGGCTTGCCCATCCCGTGCCCGGCTCGCGTGTCGACCGAGAGCAGCACCGGCGCATCCGCCCCCGCGGCCGCCTGCGCCCGCTGCAGCTCGGCCGCGAACTTGAACGAGTGGGCCGGTACGACGCGGTCGTCGTGGTCGCCCGTGGTGATGAGGGTCGGCGGATGCGCCGTCTCGCGCACGTTGTGGAGCGGCGAGTAGGCGCGCAGGTACGCGTGCGCCGCCGCCTCGTCGGGATCGCCGTAGTCGCTCGCCCACGCCCAGCCGATCGTGAAGCGGTGGTAGCGCAGCATGTCGAGCACGCCGACGCCCGGCAGCACCGCGGCCCACAGCTCGGGGCGCTGCGTGAGCGCCGCGCCGGCGAGCAGGCCGCCGTTCGATCGGCCGTGCAGCGCGAGCTGGTCGCTGGTGGTGACGCCGGTCTCGAGGAGGTGCTCGGCGATCGCGTAGAGGTCGTCGAAGACCTGCTGCTTGCGCTCCTTCGTGCCGCCCTTGTGCCACGCGGAGCCGAACTCGCCGCCGCCGCGCAGGTTCGGCACGACGAGCACGCCGCCCGCGTCGACCCACGCGGCGAGCACCGCGCGGAAGCCGGGGTTCATCGGGATGTTGAAGCCGCCGTAGCCCCAGATGAGGGTCGGGCGCGGCGCTGCGCCGTCGTCGCCCGCCGGGCGCACGAGGAACGCCGGCACCGTCTCGCCGTCGCTCGACGCGGCTCGGATGCGCGTGGTCGTCGCCGCGGGGGCGGCGGGTCCGGGCGTCGGGAGCGTGCGGTGCGCGACGAGCCGGGCGCCGTCGACCTCGACGACGTGGCGGGTGCCGCGGTCGACGAAGCTCGAGGTCGCGACGAGCACCGTGCCGCTCGTCGCGCTCGCCTCCGAGCCGGTGATCGAGATCCCCTCGCCGAGCGGCACGTCGTCGCCGAGCACGCCGTCGAAGGTCGCGAGCTGCATGCGGTGGCTCGCGTCGTGCGAGTACTCGAGCACGAGGCCCGCGGCGGTGAGGGAGGCGTCGAGCAGCACGTCCTCGGCGTGCTCGGGCACGACGGTGCGCTCCTGGCCCGTGGCGAGGTCGAACGCGGCGAGCCGGTACCGCGGCGCATCCGCGTCGGTGACGGCGTAGAGCAGCCCCTCGTGCACGCCGATCGCGTTCCACTCGTGCTCGTGGCCGACGACCAGCTGGCGCAGCTCGTCGTCGCCGTGCCGGCGGGCGGCGAGGTCGTTGCCGCTCGAGGAGCCGGTGTCGGTCGAGAGCACGAACCACGTGTCGTCGCGCGGCCAGTGGCGCGCGAACAGCCTCGGCTCGTCCGGGCGGGCGAAGAGCACGGCGTCGTCGGCGACGTCGGTGCCGACCTCGTGCCGCATGAGGCGGCCCGCGCCCATCTCGTCGGTGAGCGCGTCGCCGCTGGGGGCGTCGTACGCCCAGTACGAGAACGCGCGGCCGCCCGGCAGCCAGACGGGCGAGTTCCACTTCGTCCACGGGATCTCGTCGCCGAGGTCCTCGCCGGTCGCGACGTCGCGCACCCGGATCGTGCGCCAGTCGGAGCCGCCGTCGGCCACGCCGTAGGCGAGCAGCGCGCCGTCGGGGGAGACGGATGCGACGGTGACGGCGACCGTGCCGTCGTCCGAGAGCGCGTTGGGGTCGAGCAGCACGCGGGCGCCCTCGAGCTCGTCGACCGAGTCGGCGGTGACGAGCACCGGCTGGTTCTGGCCGTCGCTGTGCCAGGCGAAGACCCGGCCGCCGCGGATCCACGGGCAGCCGCGGGTCGGCGCCTCGAGCAGCGCCGTCAGGCGCTCGCGGAACGCGGCGCGCGCGGGCAGCGCGGCGAGGATCGGCTCGGCGAAGGCGTTCTGCGCCTCGATGAAGGCGCGCGTCTCGGCCGAGTCGCCGTCCTCCAGCCAGCGGTAGGGGTCGGCGATCGCCTCCCCGTGGACCTGCTCGACCGTGCCGTCTCTCTTCACCTCGGGGTAGCGCATCCGCCCACACTACGTCGGCTGCGGCCCGACGTTCGATCGAGCAGGGTTGGCCGGGTCGCCGACGCGCCGGAGGCCCGCGCGGATGCCGGGCGCGCGTTCGCGCTCCGCGGTCGCGTCGGGAGCAGAGTCGAGCACGCTGCGGAGCGCCGCCTTCGCGCGCGCGTGCCGAGTGCTCGCCGTGGATGCGCGGATCCCCAGGTGGAGCGCGGCCTCCTGCAGGCTGAACCCGTCCCAGTGGACGAGCATCAGGAGCTCGCGGTCGCGCTGCGGGAGCGTCCGCACTGCGTCGCGCACGCGGCGGCGCAGGAGGTCGCGCTCCGAGCCCGGGTGGCCCGCCGCGTCGATCGCCGCGGCTCGGAGCGCGGCGCGTCGGTGCTCGTCGCGCTGCGCGCGCTGCACGTGCCGCCTGCGCCCGGCCAGCAGCGTGCGCCGAGCAACGCCGAACGCCCATCGTCGTGCGTCCTCTGCGTCGTCGGGGATGCGGTCGGCGCCGGCCGCGAGGGCGAGGAGCGTGTCGCCGAGCAGGTCGGCGGCGTCCTCCGGCGACGGGATGCGCCGGAGGAAGTAGGCGAGCAGGTCGTCCGCGACGTCGGCGGCGAGCGCGGCCAGGCGGCCGTCGCGCTCAGCCATCGGTGCCGCAGACCGTGCTGGTCATGAGGGCAGCCGAGGCTTCGGGCAGGACGCCTGCCGCGGTGCCGGCCTCGAGGAACCGGTCGCTGAGCGCGACCGCGAGCCGGTCGGTCGGGATGCCGGCCGCGACGAGCGCGTCCACCTCCGCGTCCCAGTCGCGGGCGGACGCCCAGGTGGCGACCCGGTCGAACGCCTGCTGGTCGAACGACGCGGGCGCGCCTTCGCCGAGCCACGTGTACGCGATGTGCTGCGGCTGTGCGCCGCCGCTCGCTCCGGTCAGCTGGACGAGGTCTGGCGACCAGGAGAACTCGAGGACGGCGCCATCGTCCCGGTCGGTGCGGGGTGTGAGCCAAGCGCCGACCGCGCAGCCCTCGCCCGTCGATGCCGTGCGCACCGTCGGGCTGGTGAGCGAGTCGGCGCCCAACCACTCGCCGAATGCGGCCTGCAGGCCGCCCGACGCCCATGCGATCCCGGCCGGCGCCGCGATGAGCACGGCGGCCATCGCGCCGATCGCGACCCGCCTCGAGCCGCGCCTCCGTGCTGCCGGAGCATCGGTCGCGCGGCGAGCCTCGTGCACGAGCGCGCTCGCGGCGGCACGGAGAGCACCGCCCTCGTGCGAGCGTTCGCGCACGGCTCGCCCGGGGTCGGCGTCGCGCAGCATCGTCTCGAGCTCATCCATGGTGGCCTCCAGCATCGTGGGTCACCCTGCACATGCGCGTGGCGACACGATCCGTCCCAAGCTCGATCGTGCGACCTCCGCACAACGCAAGCCCGAGCGCGCGCTCCGGCTGCGGATCGGCACGATCGGGCGGCCGCGCCGCGCGGAGCCGCGCGCCGGCTTGCATCGTGCACGGCAGCGCAGACGACGGAGGGGCACCCGCCGCGGCGGATGCCCCTCGTGGAGGGCGGCTACTTCGCGACGCCCGGGTGCGTCATCGAGAGCAGGTCGAGCGCCTTGTCGAGGTCGGCCTCGCTCAGCTCGCCGCGCTCGACGTAGCCGAGGTCGATCACGGCCTCGCGCACGGTGATGCCCTGGGCGACCGAGTGCTTCGCGATCTTCGCCGCGGCCTCGTAGCCGATGAGGCGGTTGAGCGGCGTGACGATCGACGGGCTCATGCCGGCGAGCGCCGCGGCGCGCTCGACGTCGGCCTCGAGCCCCGCGATGGTCTTGTCTGCGAGCACGCGCGAGGCGTTCGAGAGCAGGCGGATCGACTCGAGCAGCGCCGTGCCCATCACCGGGATCTGCACGTTGAGCTCGAACGAGCCCGAGGCGCCCGCCCACGCGACCGTCGCGTCGTTGCCGATGATGCGCGCGCACACCATGAGCACCGCCTCCGGCACGACCGGGTTGACCTTGCCGGGCATGATCGACGAGCCCGGCTGCAGGTCGGGGATGCGCAGCTCGCCGAGGCCCGTGTTGGGGCCCGAGCCCATCCAGCGCAGGTCGTTGTTGATCTTGGTGAGCGACACGGCGATGGTGCGGAGCGCCCCGGATGCCTCGACGAGGCCGTCGCGGTTGGCCTGCGCCTCGAAGTGGTTGCGCGCCTCGGTGATCGGCAGCCCGCTCGAGGCGGCGATCTCGGCGATGACCTTCTCGGGGAAGCCGAGCGGGGTGTTGATGCCGGTGCCGACGGCCGTGCCGCCCTGCGGCACCTCGGCGACCCGGGGGAGCGCCGCCTGGATGCGCTCGATGCCGTAGCGCACCTGCGCGGCGTAGCCGCCGAACTCCTGGCCGAGCGTGACGGGCGTCGCGTCCATGAGGTGGGTGCGGCCGGGCTTCACGGCGTCGGCCCACAGCGTCGCCTTCTCCTCGAGCGCGCCCGCGAGGTGCTCGAGCGCGGGGATCGCCTGCTCGACGAGCGCACCGGTGACCGCGATGTGCACCGAGGTGGGGAAGACGTCGTTCGACGACTGCGAGGCGTTCACGTGGTCGTTGGGGTGGACCGCCTCGCCCCGGTGCTTCGTCGCGAGCGTCGCGAGCACCTCGTTCATGTTCATGTTCGAGGAGGTGCCGGAGCCGGTCTGGTACGTGTCGACGGGGAACTGGTCGTGGTGCGCGCCGCCGATGACCTCGTCGGCGGCGGCGACGATCGCGTCGGCGACGTCGGCCTCGAGGATGCCGAGCTCGCGGTTGGCGATGGCGGCGGCGCGCTTGATGCGCGCGAGGGCGACGATCTGCGCGGGCTCGAGGCCCGAGCCCGAGATGGGGAAGTTCTCGACCGCGCGCTGCGTCTGGGCGGCGTACAGGGCGTGCTTGGGCACGCGCACCTCGCCCATGGTGTCGTGCTCGATGCGGTACTCGGTCTCGGCGTTCACGTCGAAAGTGCCTTCCTGTTGCTGCGGTGTCGTGCTTCGGGTGTGGGGGAGCGGGCGGCGGGCTCAGCCCGCGTCGGCGAGCGCGGCGCTCACGGCCTCGGCGAAGGCCTGCACCTCGGCGTCGTCGGCGGTGCCGGCGATGACGACGGTGGATGCGCCGGCCTCGGTCGTGAGGACGTAGGCGAGGTTGCCGGGATCCTCGGCGTCGCGCTGGTCGTGCTCGCGCCAGGTGAGGCCGCCGATCTCGCGCTCGCCGGTCTGCGGTGCCTCCTCGATGGCGGAGGCGAGCCAGGTCGGGTTCGCGTCGAGGGCCTGCGTGAAGGAGAGGAACTGCTCGCCGGGCGTGACGTAGCCGGCGTACCAGGTGGTGACGTCGTCGCCGCCGGTGCGGATCTCGGCGGCGTTCGACGCCCATCCCTCGGGCAGGTCGGGCGCGATGAGCGCCTCGTCGACGGTCGGCTGGGCCGCGGCGGCCGCGGCCGCGACGTCGATCGGCTCGCGCGGGGAGACGTCGGGGCGCAGCACGACGAGCACCATCACCAGCACGACCGCGAGGCACGCGACGACGGCGACGACGAGGTTGCTGAACGTCTGGTTCTCGCGGTGCCGGCGCGAGGCGGCCGCCTTGCGGGCGGCGGTCTCCTCGGGCGTCTCGGGGCGGCCGAGCTCGGCGACGACGCGGGGCGTGCGGGGCTGCTTGCGGCTCATGCCCGCTCGGCGCCGTCGGCGGTCGGGGCGGGCGCCGTGGCGCGCGCGGCGTCGAGCCGGGCCTTCGCGCCCTGCAGCCACTCCTCGCAGCGGTCGGCGAGGGCGCTGCCCCGCTCCCACAGCGCGAGCGACTCCTCGAGGGTCGCGCCGCCCGACTCGAGCGCCTGCACGACACGCACGAGCTCGTCGCGCGCCTGCTCGTAGCCGAGCTCGGCGACGGGCGCGTCGGCGGGCGACTGGGGGTCGGGGGAGGTCACGGAGCCAGTCTAGACGCGGGCGCTGACGGCCGTCAGGCGGTCGCGGCGTCGTCGGGACGCACGGCGACGACGGATGCGTCGAGGCTGCCGGACGCGACGGTGACCAGCAGGCGGTCGCCGGGTCGGGCCGCGTCCGCAGCGCGCAGCACCGACCCGCCTTCCGCCTGCACGACCGCATAGCCGCGGTCGAGCGTCGACTGCGGGCTGAGCGCGCGCAGCGTCTGCCGCAGGTGGCCGAGCTGCTGGCCGCCCAGCTCGACGACGCGCCCGGCGAGCTCGTCGGCGCGCGCGGTGAGCCGCGCGAGGTCGTCGGCGCGGCTCTCGATCATCGTCTCGGGCCTCGCGAGCGCCGGCCGCGAGCGGAACGACTCGAGCCGCTCGGCCTCGCGGGCGACGTGCTGCGTCACCCGGGCGCGCAGCATCGCCCGCGCCTGCGCGATGCGGGAGAGCTCCTCGGCGACGTCCGGCACGACCCGCTTCGCCGCATCCGTCGGCGTGGATGCGCGCAGATCGGCGACGTCGTCGAGCAGCGGGCGGTCGTTCTCGTGGCCGATCGCCGACACGACCGGCGTGGTCGCGGCGGCCACCGCGCGCACGAGCGACTCGTCGCTGAAGCCGAGCAGGTTCTGGAAGTCGCCGCCGCCGCGCGCGATCACGATCACGTCGACCTCGGGGTCGGCCTCGAGCCGCGCGAGGGCGGCGAGCACGGTCGGCACGGTCTGGTCGCCCTGCACCGCGGCGTGCTCGACCCGGAACCGCACGCCCGGCCAGCGCAGCTGGGCGTTGCGCAGCACGTCCTTCTCGGCGTCGGAGTCGCGCCCCGTGATGAGCCCGACCACGCCGGGCAGGAAGGGGAGGGGGCGCTTGCGCGCCGCGTCGAAGAGGCCCTCGGCGGCGAGCGACCGGCGCAGCGCCTCGAGGCGCGCGAGCAGGTCGCCGATGCCGACGTGCCGCAGCTGCGCCGTCACCATCGACAGCGTGCCGCCGCGCGGCCAATAGTCGGGCTTCACGAGCGCGACGACGCGGTCGCCCTGCGAGAACTCGCCCTCGATGCGCGAGAGCGTCGACGACCAGACGTTGAAGGCGACCGTGGAGTCGCCCGCGACATCCTTCAGCTTGCCGAAGACGTTGCCGCGCGAGTTCGACCACTGCGTGATCTCGCCCTCGACCCACAGGTGCCCGAGCCGGCCGATGTACGACTTCAGCTCGGCGCCCAGCCGCTCGACGCTCCACGGCTCGTCGGGCGTGCCGGTGATCCGCTCGGCCATGCCGCTCCCGTCGTCGCGCCCCGCCGCCCAGGCGGCCCGTCGGAGACCAACGTAGACTGGACCGGTGACGATCACGAACGGACGAGTCCCGCTCGACGCCCCGCGTCCGGCGCTCCGCCGGGGTCGGCTCCAGGACCTCCCCGTCGAGGGCGGCAAGCGCATCCTGCTGGCCACGCCGCGCGGCTACTGCGCCGGCGTCGACCGCGCGGTGCTCGCGGTCGAGAAGGCGCTCGAGCAGCACGGCGCGCCGATCTACGTGCGCAAGCAGATCGTGCACAACAAGCACGTCGTCGCCGAGCTCGAGCGCGAGGGCGCGATCTTCGTCGACGAGGTGGATGCGGTGCCCGAGGGCGCGCGGGTCATCTTCAGCGCGCACGGGGTGAGCCCGGCCGTCGTGCAGGCCGCCGCCGACCGTGGCCTGTCGGCGATCGACGCGACGTGCCCGCTCGTGACGAAGGTGCACCGCGAGGCGATGCGCTTCGCGCGCGACGACTTCCAGATCCTGCTCGTCGGCCACGAGGGGCACGAGGAGGTCGAGGGCACCGCGGGCCACGCGCCCGACCGGGTCACGATCGTCAACAACCCCGACGAGGCAGACACCGTGCAGGTGCAGGATCCCGACCGGCTCGTCTGGCTCAGCCAGACCACGCTCTCGGTCGACGAGACGATGGAGACGGTGCGCCGGCTGCGCGCGCGGTTCCCCAACCTGCAGGACCCGCCCAGCGACGACATCTGCTACGCCACCCAGAACCGCCAGGTCGCGATCAAGAAGGTGGCCGCCGACGCCGACCTCGTGATCGTGGTCGGCAGCGCCAACTCCTCGAACTCGGTGCGCCTCGTCGAGGTCGCGCTCGAGTACGGGGCGAAGGCCGCCTACCGCGTCGACTTCTCGACCGAGATCCAGCAGGAGTGGCTCGAGGGCGTGCGCAGCGTCGGTGTGACGAGCGGCGCGAGCGTGCCCGAGGGCCTCGTGCGCGAGGTGCTCGCCGAGCTCGAGGACGCCGGCTACCGCGACGTCACCGAGGTGCGCACCGCCGAGGAGGACCTCATCTTCTCGCTCCCCAAGGAGCTGCGGCCCAGCCGCCAGCGCTGACCGGATCTCCTGGCGGACTCCCAGCGCCCGTCGATACGCTCGCGTCATGACTGATCAGCTTCGAGGCGAGGACACCGCCAACCCCACGGATGCCGTCCGTCAGGCGAGCGAGATCGACCGCGACCAGGTCGACGACGCCCCCGAGGCGAGCGGCGCCATCTCGACGACGCCGGTCGACGGCGGCGGCGACTCCGACCCCGACCAGTGGGCCGACCAGATGGCCGACGGTGAGGACTTCGACGAGTCGATGGGGGAGCCCGCCGACGACGACCGCGTGCTCGCGACCGACGAGCTCGACGAGATCGACGACGACGACGCCCCCGAGGGCTCCGAGGCGCGCGACGAGGAGTTCGAGGGCGACGACCCGGCCGACATCCCCGACGAGCACGGCGGCACGCAGGCGGGCGTCGACACCGACGACAACGGCGTCGACGACACGGTGCTCCCCGAGGGCACCGACCGCATCGTCGACACCGGCGACGACGACTGGGAGTGACGATGGCGAAGAAGCTCACGCTCGCGCAGCGCTTGGGGCGCTTCTGGCGCAACCTCACCGGCTCCGGCGTGCGCACGTACGATGACCCGCACACCGCGGGCGGCAACGACGAGCGCGATCAGCAGCCGGGCGCCGACACGGGCGTGCGCAACCAGCAGCGTGGCTTCAACGGCCTGTAGTCGACCCAGAACGCACGAAGCGCCCCTCCGCGGAGGGGCGCTTCGTGCGTCCTCGCTACTTGCCCGACCAGCCGGCCGAGCCGAGCTGCTGCGTCGCCGACACCACGCGCGCGGCCATGGCCGTCTCGGCCGCCTTGCCCCACGAGCGGGGGTCGTAGACCTTCTTGTTGCCGACCTCGCCGTCGACCTTCAGCACGCCGTCGTAGTTGGAGAACATCGAGTGCGCGACCGAGCGCGTGTACGCGTACTGCGTGTCGGTGTCGATGTTCATCTTCACGACGCCGTTGCGCACCGCCTCGGCGATCTCCTCGTCGGTCGAGCCGGAGCCGCCGTGGAAGACGAGGTCGAGCGGCTTCGGGCCGGTGCCGTACTTCTCGGCGAGCCCCGCCTGGATCTGGCCGAGCAGCTCGGGGCGCAGGCGCACGTTGCCCGGCTTGTAGACGCCGTGCACGTTGCCGAAGGTGAGCGCCGCCATGTAGCGGCCCTGCTCGCCGAGGCCGAGCGCCTCGACGGTCGCGATCGCGTCGTCGAGCGTCGTGTAGAGCTGGTCGTTGATCTCGTGGCTCACGCCGTCCTCCTCGCCGCCGACCACGCCGATCTCGACCTCGAGGATCTGGTGGAGGGCCGCGGTGCGGGGGAGGATCTGCTTCGCGATCTCGAGGTTCTCCTCGAGCGGCACGGCGGAGCCGTCCCACATGTGCGACTGGAACAGGGGAGCGCGGCCGGCGCGCACCTCCTCCTCGCTCGCCTCGAGGAGCGGCATGACGAAGCCGTCGAGCGCGTCCTTCGGGCAGTGGTCGGTGTGCAGCGCGACGGTGATCGGGTAGGCCTTCGCGACCTCGGTGACGTAGCGGGCGAAGGCGATGGCGCCGCCGGCGCGGTTCTTGACGCTCTGGCCGGCGAAGAAGTCGGCGCCGCCGGTGGTGACCTGGATGATGCCGTCGGAGCCGGCCTCGGCGAGGCCCTGCAGCACGGCGTTGATCGTCGACGACGACGACACGTTGATGGCGGGGTACGCGAAGGCGTTGGCCTTCGCGCTGTCGAGCATCGCTGCGTACTGCTCTGGCGTTGCGACGGGCATTGCGGCTCCTGACTCGTCGGGTCGCGGACCGCCAGTCGCGGCCTCGCGGGAACATCGTCAGTCTAGGTCGCGGGGCATGCGGCCGCCCCGGCGGATGCGGACGGCCGGATGCGCCGCGGGGCCCAACTTCCTATAGGATTCCGAGGAGTGCCCGCCCCGCTCCGGGGTTCCTATGCGAGGAGAGCGCAATGACGCGACTGTTCAACGATCCGTCCCAGTTCGCCGACGAGATGATCGAGGGCTTCGCGGCCGCCGCCTCCCGGTGGGTGCAGGCAGCCCCGGGCGGCGTCGTGCGCTCGACGAAGGCCGACGAGCCCACGGTGGCGCTCGTCGTCGGCGGCGGCAGCGGCCACTACCCGGCCTTCGGCGGCCTCGTCGGCCCCGGCCTCGCGCACGGCGCCGCGATGGGCAACCTCTTCGCCTCGCCGTCGGCGCAGCAGGTCTACGCCATCGCGAAGCAGGCCGACCAGGGCCAGGGCGTGCTGCTCAGCTACGGCAACTACGCCGGCGACGTGCTGCACTTCGACCAGGCCCAGGAGCGCCTGCGCGCCGAGGGCATCGACGTGCGCACCGTCACCGTCACCGACGACATCTGGAGCGCCCCGAAGGAGCGCCTCGAGCAGCGCCGCGGCATCGCCGGCGACCTCGCGGTCTTCAAGACCGCCGGCGCCGCCGCCGAGGCGGGCTACGACATCGACGGCGTCGAGCGCATCGCGCAGACCGCCAACGCCCGCACCCGCTCGTTCGGCGTGGCCTTCTCGGGCTGCACGCTGCCGGGCGCCTCCGAGCCGCTCTTCACCGTGCCCGAGGGCAAGATGGCGGTCGGCCTCGGCATCCACGGCGAGCCCGGCATCGACGAGGTCGACGTGCCCACCGCGGACGAGCTCGCGCAGCTGTTCGTCGACAAGCTGCTCGACGAGGTGCCCGACGGCGTCGAGGTCGAGGGCGCGCGCGTCGTGCCGCTGCTGAACGGCCTCGGCAGCGTCAAGTACGAGGAGATGTTCGTCGTCTACCGCCGCGTGCACGCGCTGCTCGAGGAGCGCGGGCTCACGATCGTCGAGCCCGAGGTGGGCGAGCTCTGCACGAGCTTCGACATGGCGGGCGTCTCGCTCACGCTGCTGTGGCTCGACGAGGAGCTCGAGCGCCTGTGGTGCGCGCCCGCCGACACCGCGGGCTTCCGCAAGGGCTCGGTGGCTCCGCAGCAGCAGGCCGACGCGGTCGACGCCTCGGTCGACGAGCAGGAGGTGCCCGAGTCGACGGCCGAGTCGCGCGACGCGGCCCACGTCATCGCCGCCTCGCTCGCAGCGGTCGCCGACGCGATCGACGACGCCGCCGAGGAGCTCGGCCACATGGACTCCGTCGCGGGCGACGGCGACCACGGCATCGGCATGCAGCGCGGCTCGCGCGCCGGCAGCGCCGCCGCGACCGCGGCCGTGCACGCCGGCGCCGGTGCGCAGACGACGCTCGAGCGGGCGGCGGATGCGTGGAGCGACCGGGCGGGCGGCACCTCCGGTGCGATCTGGGGCGAGATGCTCCGCACGCTCGGCAGGCACGTGGGCGACGACCGCCACGTGACGGCGCAGACCGTCGCCGACGGCGTCGTCGCCGCGAAGGACGCCGTGATGGCGTTCGGCAAGGCCAAGGTCGGCGACAAGACGATGGTCGACGCCATCGTGCCGTTCGCCGACGACCTCGCCCGCCGCATCGCCGACGGCCAGCGCCTGCGCGACGCGTGGGGGCACTCCGCCGGCGTCGCCGACGAGGCCGCGCAGGAGACCGCAGCGCTCGCCGCGACGCTCGGCCGCGCCAAGTCGCACGGCGACAAGTCGATCGGCACCCCCGACCCGGGCGCCGTCTCGTTCGCGCTCATCTGCAGCACCATCTACGACGTCCTCACCACAGACAGGGAGCAGTGACCATGGGCATCCGCCTCATCGTCGGCAGCGACAAGGCCGGCTTCGACTACAAGGAGATCCTGAAGCGCGACATGGACGCGAACGAGCTCGTCGACTCCGTGGTCGACGTGGGCGTCGACGACGCCGAGGGCTCGACCTCGTACCCGAAGGTCGCCATCGAGGCCGCCGAGCGCGTCGCCCGCGGCGAGGCCGACCGCGCCCTGCTGCTGTGCGGCACGGGCCTGGGCGTCGCGATCGCGGCGAACAAGGTGTCGGGCATCCGCGCCGTCACCGCGCACGACTCGTTCTCGGTGGAGCGCTCGATCCTCTCGAACGACGCGCAGGTGCTCTGCATGGGCCAGCGCGTCGTGGGCATCGAGCTCGCTCGCCGGCTCGCCGGGGAGTGGCTGACCTACACCTTCGACCCCGCCAGCCACTCGCAGGCGAACGTCGACGACATCTGCGCCTACGAGGGCTGACCGGATGGCGGGGATGCTGATCGGCTCGAGCCTGAAGATGTACTTCGGGCGCGCCCGCACGCTCGAGTGGACGCGCGCGGTCGCCGCGATCTGCGCCGAGCACCCGGCCGTGCAGGGCGGGCTCGTGGAGCCGTTCGTCATCCCCACCTTCCCCTCGATCCCCGAAGTCGTGCCGATCGCCACCCACGCGGGCATGCTCGTCGGCGCGCAGGACCTCCACTGGGAGGACGCCGGCGCCTTCACGGGCGAGGTGTCGGCACCGGAGCTCGCCGAGCACGGCGTCGCGCTCGCCGAGATCGGCCACGCCGAGCGCCGCGCGATGTTCGGGGAGACCGACGAGACCGTCGCCCGCAAGGTGGCGGCCGCCCTGCGGCACGGCATCGCCCCGGTGCTCTGCATCGGCGAGCCCGACCGGGGCGCCCCGGACGCGGCCGCGGCCGCCTGCATCCGCCAGCTCGACGCATCCCTCGCCCTCGCTCGCGACGCGGGCGCCACCGGCCGGCTCGTGGTCGCCTACGAGCCCGTCTGGGCGATCGGCGCACCGGAGCCCGCCGGCGACGACCACATCCGCGCGGTCGGGGCGGCGCTGCGCGCGCACCTCGCCGACGACCCGCTCGACGCGCAGGTCATCTACGGCGGCAGCGCCGGCCCCGGGCTGCTGCCGCGCATCGCCGACAGCGTCGACGGCGTGTTCCTCGGGCGCTTCGCGCACGACCCCACCGCCTTCGGCCGCATCCTCGACGAGGCGCTCGCACTCCAGGAGACACGATGACCACCCAGCTGCCGTTCCGCGGCGTGCGCGAGCTCGAGCGCCGCGGCCTCCGCGACCGGGTCTACGACCTCATCCTGGAGCTGCTGCTCGAGGGCGACGTGGAGCCGGGCTCCCGGCTGTCCATCGACACGCTCGCCAAGCAGCTCGACGTGTCGCCCACTCCCGTGCGCGAGGCGATGGTGCAGCTCGAGCGCACCGGGCTCGTCACGCGCGAGGCGCTGAAGGGCTATCGGGTGGCTCCGCCGCTCGGGCCCGACCAGCTCGCGGAGCTGTTCGACGCCCGCCTCATGCTCGAGGTCGAGGCGACCCGGCTGGCCGCGCCGAAGGCCGCCGAGCTGCTCGAGCGGCTGCGCGTCGCGCACGAGCGGCACCAGGAGTGCGCCGACCGCATCGTCGAGGCGATGGATGCGGGGGCCGACGTGCCCGTGCGGACCACCGCGGAGTACTTCGACGCGGACTCCGCCTTCCACCGCGCGATCTTCGAGGCGGCCGGCAACCGCTACCTGATCTCGATGCACGACGACCTGGGCGCCATGACGCACCGCCTGCGGCAGGCCGTGCTGCGCGGCACGAGCGACGTGCGCGAGGCGCACGCCGAGCACGCGCGGGTGCTCGACGCCCTCGAGCGCGGCGACGCCGACGCCGCCACGGCGGCGATGCGCGCCCACATCCAGGGCGTGCGCACGCGCTCGGTGCGCGACGAGGCCGCCGGGTCCTGAGCCGCTCGGCGCGGGCGTGGGGGACACGCCCGGGCTCAGCGCGCGCTTGCGCCCGCCGCGTTATCTGACTAGTTTTCCTATAGGATATTTTCAAGGGCGAAGATCGCGCCCGCGGATCGCAACGGAGCAGACGAGATGGCAGAGCAGCCAGCATTCACCGCCGAGACCTGGCCGATCGCCACCTGCCTGCACGGCATCCCCGCCGTCTCGGCCGACGGCGTCGCCCTGCACGACGCGGACCCTGCGGTCTGGGACGACGCGTTCGCCCAGGTCGCCGACGTGGGCTTCTCGCTCGCGGAGCTCGCCGACAGCCACATCCGCCCCGCCGACCTCGAGGCGAGCCGCAAGGACGAGCTGTTCTCGATCCTCGACTCGCACGGCATCCGCATCCCCTCGGTGCACCTGCAGCGCCAGAGCGTGATCATGCCCGGCCACGAGGAGCGCAACCTCGCCTACGCCCACCGCACGATCGACGCCGCGGCGGAGTGGGGCATGGAGGTCTTCTCGACCGGCCTGCACGAGCCGTTCAGCGAGGCGCAGCGCAAGGCGCTGTGGTTCTGGACCGCGCAGGGCCCGACGAACGACCCGGATGACCCGGAGCTCTGGACCGCGGCGGTGACGCGCCTGCGCGAGCTCGGCCGGCACGCTGCCGAGGTGGGGCTCAAGATGTCGCTCGAGATGTACGAGGACACCTTCCTCGGCACCGCCGACTCGGCCGTGCGCCTCGTCGAGGAGATCGGGCTCGACAACGTCGGCCTCAACCCCGACATCGCCAACCTCATCCGCCTCCACCGGCCGATCGAGGACTGGCGCGAGATGCACGCGAAGACGCTGCCGTACGCCAACTACTGGCACGTCAAGAACTACACGCGCGACGAGGCGGCCGACGGCTCGTGGGCGACCAGCGTGCCCTCCACCATGGAGGGCGGCCTCATCAACTACCGCCAGGTCGTGCGCGACGCGCTCGCGCTCGGCTTCGACGGCATCTTCCTCATGGAGCACTACGGCGGCGACAGCCTCGGCAACTGCTCCACCAACCAGCGCTACCTGCGCTCGCTCCTCCCGAAGGGCTGAGACCATGACCACGAAGACCATCGCCGTCGTCGGCTCCGGCTACATGGGCGGCGGCATCGCCCAGGTGCTCGCGCTCGCCGGCTACGACGTGCAGATCGCCGACATCTCGGCCGAGATCGCGCAACAGAACCGCGCCCGGCTGCTCGACGAGGCGGCGCAGTTCGCCGCCGACGGGCTGTTCCCCGCCGACGCGGTCGAGCGCATCGAGGCGCGCCTCACCGCCGCCGAGTCGATCGAGTCGGCCGTCGCCGACGCCGACTTCATCGAGGAGGCGGTGCCCGAGAAGATCGAGATCAAGCACGCGACGCTCGCGCGCATCTCGGCCGCCGCCCGCCCCGACGCGATCATCGGCTCCAACACGTCGACGATCCTGATCGGCAGCCTCGCCGAGGCCGTCGAGCACCCCGAGCGCTTCCTCGGCGTGCACTTCTCGAACCCGGCGCCGTTCATCCCGGGCGTCGAGCTCATCGCGCACGAGGGCACGGATGCCGCCATCCTCCCCGTGGTCGAGGAGATCGTCGCGGCGACCGGCAAGGAGACGGCACGCGTCGGCGACGCGACCGGCTTCGTGCTCAACCGCCTGCAGTACGCCCTCTTCCACGAGGCCACCCAGCTCGTGGAGGAGGGCGTGGCGACGCCCGACGACATCGACACGATCGTGCGCACGACGTTCGGCTTCCGGCTGCCCGTCTTCGGGCCGTTCGCGATCGCCGACATGGCCGGCCTCGACGTCTACGCGTTCTGCTACGCATCGCTGCAGACGCGCTGGCCCGAGCGCTTCGCGACGCCGGACTCCCTCAAGGAGCTCGTCGACGCCGGCAAGTTCGGCACCAAGTCGGGCGCCGGCTACCTCGAGGTGCCGGCGGAGCGCACCGCAGAGCTCATCGCCTACCGCAACAAGGCGTACGTGGCCATCAAGCAGCTCATGGACGAGCTCGGCCCGGCCCCCATCCACTGATCCACGAAAGGCATCGGCACATGGCCACCGCATTCCCCGAGTCCAAGACCGTCGTCCTCACCGGCGCGGCCTCGCCGCGCGGCATCGGCCGCGCATCCGCCCACTACCTCGCGGAGCACGGCTGGAACGTCGGCATCATCGACCTCGACGCCGACGCGGCCAAGGCGGTCGCCGCCGAGATCGCCGAGCAGCACGGCGTGCAGGCCGCCGGCGCCGGCGCGAACGTCGCCGACGAGGCGCAGGTGCGCGCCGCGTACGACGAGCTCGAGGCGGCCCTGCCGCAGATCGTCGCGCTCGTGAACCTCGCGGGTGTGTCGAGCCCCGTGCCCTACCTCGAGGTGACGGCCGACGAGTGGAACCGCGTCATGGGCATCAACATGAACGGCGTGCACTACGCCACCCGTCGCGCCGTCGAGTCGATGGTGCAGCACGGCGTCGGCCGCGTCGTGAGCCTCTCGTCGGTCTCGGCGCAGCGCGGAGGCGGCACGTTCTCGAAGACGGTGTACTCGGCCGCCAAGGCGGGCGTCATCGGCTTCACGCGCTCCGTCGCCCGCGAGCTCGGCCCGCAGGGCGTGACGGTCAACGCCATCTCGCCCGGCCCCATCGACACCGACATCATGGGCGGCACGCTCACCGAGGAGCGGAAGGCCGCCATGGCGGCCGACGGCGTGCTCCCGCGCATCGGCACGCCCCGCGACATCGCCGCCGCCATCGCCTACCTGATCTCCGAGGACGCCGGATTCGTGACGGGCCAGACCCTGAACGTCGACGGCGGCCTCTACATGCACTGATCGCCATGGGCTCCTGGTCGAAGTCGCGCATCCTCTTCCTCGCCCTGGGCGTCGTCCTCGTGGGCGTCGGCCTGTGGCTGATCCTCCCGTCCGTCCTCAACTGACCGAAACCGAAGCACCGCACTCGAAGGAGAGTCCCGTGTCCGATACGACACTGCAGCCGAAGTCGCAGGGCAACCCCGCCCTCGACTCGGCCATCAAGAAGGCCGCCAAGCACCTGATGCCGATGCTGGTGATCCTGTACTTCGTCGCCTTCCTCGACCGCACGAACGTCGGCTTCGCCGAGGACGCGCTCCAGATGGACCGCGGCATCTCGGCGGGCGCCTTCGCGCTCGGCGCCGGCATCTTCTTCATCGGCTACGCGATCTTCGAGATCCCGTCGAACCTGCTGCTGAAGAAGTTCGGCGCGCGCTTCTGGCTCGCGCGCATCGCGATCACGTGGGGCCTCGTCGCCTCGGCATTCGCGTTCGTGACCGACGACACGTCGTTCATCGTGCTGCGCTTCCTGCTCGGCGTCACCGAGGCGGGCCTGTTCCCGGGCGTGATCCTCTTCCTCTCCGAGTGGTTCCCGAACAAGCACCGCGTGCAGATGTTCGCGATCTTCTACCTCGCGCAGCCGTTCTCGCAGATGCTCGGCGCCCCGCTCTCGGGCGGCCTGATCAGCTTCGGCGAGCAGGTGACCCCGTGGGCCGGCTGGCAGGTGATGTTCTTCGTCGAGGGCATGATGGCGGTCGCCGCCGGCATCGCGGCGATCTTCTTCCTCATCAACGGCCCGCAGGACGCGAAGTGGCTGAACCAGGAGGAGAAGGACGCCCTCATCGACGTGATGGCCAAGGAGGACTCCGTGCGCGAGTCCGACGGCCCGAGCGGCATCTGGCGCGCGATGGGCAACTGGAAGGTGTGGTACTTCACCATCATCTACTTCTGCCTGCAGATCGCGGTCTACGGCACCACCTTCTACCTGCCGCAGCAGGTCGCGAACCTGCTCGGCCAGGACGTCGGCTGGCAGGTCGGCCTCGTCGCCGCCATCCCGTGGCTCGTGGGCCTGTTCGCCTGCTACTTCTTCGGCAAGGCGGCGAACACGATCGCCCGTCGTCGCAACTGGGGCACGCTCTTCTACATCTCGACGGGCCTGTTCATCCTCGGCTCCGCCTGGGCGGGCGCGAACGGGCAGCCGATCCTCGGCATCCTGTTCATCACCCTCGCGGTCGCGAGCTTCCTCTCGGTGGGCCCGATCACCTGGTCGTACCCGACGGCGTTCCTCACGGGCACCGCTGCGGCCGCCGGCATCGGCCTCATCAACTCGCTCGGCAACCTGGGCGGCTTCGTCGCCCCGATCATGCGCACGGCGATCAACGAGGCCGTCCCGACCGACTCGGGGGCGTGGGGCGTGGTGTCGCTCGGCGTGTTCGCGTTCCTCGCGGCGGCGATGCTCTTCGGCACGAAGCTCTTCAGCGCGAAGGCGGATGCGCTGCTGGAGGCCGAGAAGGACGAGGACGTGGAGTCGGTGGCGCCGGGCCACTGACTCGCACCGACCGTCGCATCGCGACGACGCGCATCCGCCCGGATGCGCACCCAGACCGGGCCGGGACCCGCGACACCCCGGCCCGGTCTGTCGCGTCGGCACGCGTGCGGCCCGCGAAGGAACCGCCGGACTTTCGCCGCGCGCGGGGCGGGCCCACCGCATCCGCTCACTACGCTCGAAGCAGGCTCACCGATGGAGGACACCGTGGCGCAGCAGCCCGACGCTCAGAAGGCCCCGGTCTTCGACAACCCCGACCGCAACCTGGCGATGGAGCTGGTGCGCGCGACCGAGGCCGCCGCGATCCGCGCCGTGCCGTTCATCGGCCGCGGCGACAAGAACGCCGCCGACGGCGCGGCGGTCGACGCGATGCGCACGTTCCTCTCGACGGTCGCCTTCGACGGCGTCATCGTCATCGGCGAGGGCGAGAAGGACGAGGCGCCGATGCTCTTCAACGGCGAGCACGTCGGCAACGGCCGCGGCCCGTCGGCCGACATCGCCGTCGACCCGATCGACGGCACCTCGCTCACCGCCGCCGGCCGGCAGAACGCGCTCAGCGTGATCGCCGTCGCCGATCGCGGCACGATGTACGACCCGATCGACGCGTTCTACATGGACAAGCTCGTCGCCGGCCCCGAGGCGATCGGCGTCATCTCGCTCGACCAGTCGATCGGCGACAACATCCGCGAGCTCGCGCGCGCCAAGGGCAAGGACGTCGGCGAGATCGTCGTCGCGGTGCTCGACCGCCCGCGCCACGCCGAGCTCATCGAGGAGATCCGCTCGGCCGGCGCCGGCACGCGCCTCATGCGCGACGGCGACGTGGCCGGCGGCATCAACGCGGCCCGCTGGGAGAGCCGCATCGACATCTGCGCCGGCGCCGGCGGCACGCCCGAGGGCGTCATCACCGCGTGCGCGATCAAGGCGCTCGGAGGCTTCATGGAGGGGCGCCTGTCGCCGCAGTCGGACGAGGAGCACCGCAAGGTCGTCGCCGCGGGCCACGACCTCGACCGGGTGCTGGGCCTCGACGACCTGGTCGCGAGCGACAACACCTACTTCGTCGCCACCGGCGTCACCGACGGCCAGCTGCTCGACGGCGTGCGCCGCAAGGGCCCGCTCATCCGCACCGAGTCGCTCGTGCTGCGCTCGAAGACCGGCACCGCGCGCCGCGTGATCGCCGAGCACCGCGCCGAGAAGTGGCTGGAGCAGGGCTCGAGCCGAGGCTGACCGCTCCGGCGGCGTCCTCGGCGGATGCGTGGGGCGCGCCGAGGTGGGTGCGGCACGATGGTCGCGTGAGCGGCTCCGAGCGCCTGGTGGGCGTCGACCTCGCGCGGCTGCTGGCCGTCGTGGGGATGATGGCCGCACACACGCTGCTCGCGGCCGAGCCGCCCCCGCCCGACGGGGTCGCGGCGCTCGTCGACGGGCCGCCGTCGACGCTCTTCGCGGTGCTCGGCGGTGTGAGCGTGGTGCTCGCCGCCCGCGCCCGGCTCGCCGCCGGCGACCGCTGGGGCGCGCTGCGCTCGACGCTCGTACGGGGCGCGCTCGTCGCGCTGCTCGGCGCGATCATCGGGCCGTTCGCGGCCGCCGTCTACGTCGTGCTCGTGCCCTTCGGCGTCGCGATCATGCTGGCCGCGGTGCTCGTGCTGCTGCCGTCGTGGCTACTCGCCGGGGTCACGACCGTGCTGTGGCTCGCCGGCGGCTCGCTGCTCGTCGCGGCGCGCGAGCGGCTGCCGAGCGCCGCGAGCATCGGCGACGGCGCGGCGCTGGGGGAGCGCCTCGCCGCCACCGCTGCCGACGTGCTGCTCACCGGCGTCTACCCGGTGCTCACCTGGGTGGCCTACCTGCTGGTCGGCATGCTCGCCGCCCGCGCGCAGCTCGCCGCCCGCGCCCGCGGCGTCGAGCGGCGCGCGCTCGTGCAGCTCGCGGTCGTCGGCGCCGCGCTCGTCGTCGCCGGCGTCGCCGCGAGCGAGCTCGGCATGCGGCTGCTCGCGGGCCCCCTCGACGACGCCGCGCGCGACGAGCTGCTGCGGAACGGCTACGGCGCCGCGCAGGGATCGGCGACCGCCTGGCAGCTGGTGGCCGCCCCGCACACGGGCACGCCCGCCGACATGGCGCGCACGGTCGGCATCGCCCTGCTCGTCATCGCGCTGCTCGGGCTCCTGGCCGCGGCGCTGCCGCGCCCGGCGGTGCGCGCGCTCGAGCCGCTGCGGGCGGCGGGCGCGGCGCCGCTCACGATCTACGTGGTGCACGTGCTGCTGCTCACCGCGATGCTCGTGCTCCTGCAGGACGCGGCGCCGGCGCTCGGCGCCGGATCGGCCGCGTGGGCCGTGCAGGTCGTCGTCGCCCTCGCGATCGGGGCCGTGCTCGCCGCGGGCGACGGGCGCGGGCCGCTCGAGCGCTTCGTCGGCCGGGCGGCCGACCGCGCGGCGGGGGATCGCCCGCGGCCGGTGCAACCGGCGGCCGACCGCGCGCACGGCTGAGCGGATCCTCAGCGATCCGGGCCCGCGCGGCGCGGGCCGTCGGCAGGATGATGCCGTGGGCGGCGGCGCGCGATCGGTGGGCATCGACCTCGCGTGGCTCGTCGCCATCGCGGGCCTCGTCGCGGCGCCCACGCTGCTGCGGAGCGGGGAGCACGCCGGCGCGCCGCTCGGCCTCCTGCTCGACGGGCCGCCGGTCGCCCTGCTCGCCGTGCTCGCCGGCTGCTGCGCGGTGCTCGCGGTGCGGCCGCGCCTCGCCGCCCGCCACCGCGCGGCGGCCGCGCGCGAGACGCTCACGCGAGGGCTCTGGCTCGGCCTCGTCGGCAGCGCGGCCCTCGCGCTCGGGGCGTGGCTCGAGCTCGTGCGCTCGGCCTACCTCGCCTTCGGCGGCTGGGGGACCCCGGTCGACGCGTGGCTCTACGGCGCCGACCTGTGGGTGCTGCCGGTCGCGACCGCGCTGCAGGCGCCGCTCGCGCAGCTCGGCGTCGCGCTGGCGCTCGCGGCCGCAGCGCTGCTGCTGCCGGTGTGGGCGCTCGCGGCGCTCGCGGCGGCGTGGACCGCCGGCGGAGGGCTCCTGCTCGCGGCCGTCGGCGACGCGCTCCGCCCCGCGCCGCCCGGATCGCCCTGGGGGCCGACGGCGGAGTCGGTGCGCGTGCTGCTCGTCGGCGACCCGTGGGCAGCGCTCATGCTCCTGCCGTGGGTGCTCGTCGGCATGCTCGCCGGGCGGCTGCTGCTCTCGGCGCGCGAGCGCGGTCGGGAGCGGGCGCTGCACGGCGCGCTGCTGGTCGTCGGCCTCCTGCTGGCCGGCGCCGCCATCGCGACGAGCGAGCTCGCGCTCGCGCACCTCGTGCCGGCGGTGCTGCCGCTCGGCGACGCCACCGCGGCGCGCGAGCTGCTCGGGATGCCGGGGGTGCTGCGCGCGATGGGCGGCGAACCCGTGCTGCAGCTCGTCGCGATGCCCGGCTCCGGCACGGCCGCCGAGGCGGTGCGCGCCGGCGGCCTCGCGCTCGCCGTCGTCGGCGCCGCGGGGCTCGGCGGCGCCTCGGCCGGCCCGCGGGTGCGGCGCGCGCTCGCCCCCGCGCTCGCGGCGGGGGCCGCGCCGGTCACGGTGCTGCTCGCGACCGCCCTCGTGCACGCGCTGCTGCTCGCGGTCGCGCCGCAGGCGCCGGCGCTCGTCGAGGGATGGTCCGGCTGGGCCGTGCTCGTCGCCGCGGCGCTCGGGGTGGGCGCGCTCCTGGCGGCGCTGCGCGCCGACGCGCCGCTCGAGCGCTGGATGGACGCCGCGGCGCTGCGCTCCGGCGGCCCGCTCCGCGCCGCCGAGCCGCTCGCGGTCGCGCTGCCGGACGAGCGCTCGATCTCCTACGCGGTGCGCTTCCGGGCACCGGCGGAGGCCGTGTGGCAGGCGCTGACCGACCCGCGCCTGGTGCCCTTGTGGCTGCCGGATCCTGGCATGCCGATGACCAGCTGCGCCATCGACGCGCGCACGGGCGGCGGCTACCGCTTCGAGCACGGCGGCGGCGTGCGCCGGCCGGTGGTGGTGGGCGAGTACCTGCACGTCGAGCGGCCGGTGCGCATCGTCGAGCGGCAGTGGCAGGAGGGCGGCCGCCGGCCGCCGGTGACGGCGTCGACCGTGCTCGAGCAGCACAGGGACGTGACGGTGCTGCGCGGCCACGAGGTCTTCGACTCGCAGCGACTGCGCGACTCGGTGCTGCCGCAGCTGGGCATCCCGGCCGCCGCCTACGAGCGGCTCGCGGCGCTCGTGGAGCGTGGAGGAGGGGATGCGCCGGGTCACGATCCGGTCACGGTCGCGGCACCGGTTTGACACGGGCGGCGCGGACTCGCATGCTGGAACCTGAAACCTGAACCACCTGTCAGGTTTGGTCAGTTCCCGACACCGTGAAGCCGCACGAGGACGTGCTCGCCCGCCGAGCTGCGCCCCAGGGGCTCCCACTGCTCGAAAGGCATCTCATGCGCAGGACAACGAAGTTCGCAGGCGTGGGCATCGCCATCGCGGCGCTCGCGCTCACGGCGTGCGCGCCGACGACGGCCACCCCCGAGGCATCCACCGACGGCTCGGAGGGCGCCGCCGAGTCGGTCGCCGTCAACGTCGGCATGATCACCTCGATCACCGGCCCGCTCGCCGCGTACGGCGAGACCTACCAGCAGGGCTTCGAGGCAGGCCTCGACTACGCCACCGACGGCACCGGCGAGATCGACGGCGTCGAGCTCACGATCGAGTGGGTCGACGACCAGGGCAACCCCGACACCGCCGTCACGCAGGCGAAGGACCTCATCGGCCAGGGCTTCCAGATCATCGGCGGCTCCGCCGCGTCGGGCGTCTCGCTCGCCGTCGCCGAGCAGGCCGCGCAGAACGACGTGCTCTTCCTCTCGGGCCCCGCCGCCGCCGACGCCATCACCGGCGTCAACGAGCAGACCTTCCGCTCGGGCCGACAGACGCTCCAGGACGTCGCGACCGCCGCGACCTTCCTCGACAGCGTCGAGGGCTCGAACATCGTCGTGTTCGCGCAGGACAACGCGTTCGGCCAGGGCAACGTGGCCTCGGTCGAGGCGGTGCTCGGCGCCGAGGGCGCGACGGTCACCCCGATCCTCGTCGCCGAGGACGCCACCGAGTTCACGCCGTTCGCGCAGCAGATCTCGGCCGCCTCGCCCGACCTCGTGTTCGTCGCGTGGGCCGGCGCCACGACCGGCGCGATGTGGGAGGCGCTCGCGCAGCAGCAGGTGCTCGCCGACACCACCGTCGTCACCGGCCTCGCCGACCGCGCGTCGTACCAGGCCTACGGTCCCGGCTCCGCCGACATCCAGTTCCTGAACCACTACTTCCCGGGCGCCACCGACACCGAGGCCGCCCAGGCGATGGATGCGTACCTCGAGGAGGCCGGGCACGAGGCCGACCTGTTCACGGTCGACGGCTTCGTCGGCGCGCAGATGCTCGTGCACGCCATCACCGAGGGTCGGGGCGACGTCGGGGCAATGATCGGGGCGCTCGAGGGCTGGACCTTCGAGTCGGTCAAGGGCGAGCTCACGATCCGCGCCGAGGACCACGCGCTCATCCAGCCGATGTTCCAGGTGCGCCTCGTCGACGAGGGCGGCACGTGGACGCCCGAGCTCATCGAGGTCGTCGACGCCGAGGCGGTCGCCCCGCCCGTCGCCGGCCAGCAGTAGGCGCGGCCGATGGAAGACCGATCCGCGCTCGTCCTGGACGCCGTCGGCCTGCAGATCGGGGGCGCGCGCATCCTGCACGACGTCTCGTTCGAGGTCGCGACCGGTGAGATGGTCGGGGTCATCGGCCCCAACGGCGCGGGCAAGACCACGCTGTTCAACGTCATCTCGGGTGTGCTCATCCCCACGAGCGGCCGCGTGCTGCTCGCAGGGAAGGACGTCACCAGCCGGAAGGTGCACCAGCGGGCGCGGGTCGGTCTCGGCCGCACGTTCCAGACCTCCAGCGTCTTCCCGGGCCTGAGCGCCCGCGAGAACGTGCGCCTCGCGGCGCAGTCGAAGCTCGGCGGCGCGACGAGCCCGTGGCGCATGCCGCGGGCCGGCGACGAGGCCACCGCGGTCGCGATGCGCTGCCTCGACGAGGTCGAGCTCGCCCACCACGCGGGCACCGACGCCGGCGTGCTCTCGCACGGCGACAAGCGCAAGCTCGAGATCGCGATGCTCCTCGCGACCGAGCCCGAGGTGGTGCTCCTCGACGAGCCCATGGCGGGCGTCGGCTCCGGCGACGTCGCCGGGCTCGTCGAGGTCATCCGCCGCCTGCACCGCTCCGGCCGCACGGTGCTCATGGTCGAGCACCACATGGAGGTGCTGCTCGGCCTCGTCGACCGCGTCGCGGTCATGCACCACGGCGAGCTGCTCGCCATCGACACGCCCAAGGCCGTCATGGCCGACACCGCCGTCCAGCAGGCCTACCTCGGGGAGACCGTGTGACCGCCATCCTGTCCGTCCGCGGCCTCGAGGCCCGGATCGCCGGCCAGCAGGTCGTCGAGGACGTCTCCTTCGACGTGGCCGCCCACGGCGTCACCGCGCTCCTCGGCCGCAACGGCGTCGGCAAGTCGTCGACCATCAAGGCGCTGCTGGGCCTGTACGAGCGCACGGGCGAGGTGACCTTCGACGGCGAGCGCATCGACCGGCTGCTCACGCACCGCATCGTGCAGCGCGGCATCGCCTACGTGCCCGAGGACCGCGAGGTCTTCGGCGGCCTGACCGTGGAGGAGAACCTGCGGCTCGCCGAGCGCGGCGGCGCCCCGAACCGGGCGATCGTCGGCGAGCTCTTCCCCGAGCTCCTCCAGCGCGCGAAGCAGCAGGCGGGAACGCTCTCGGGCGGCCAGCAGCAGATGGTCTCGCTCTCGCGCGCGCTCATGAACGACAACCGGCTGCTGCTCGTCGACGAGCCCACCAAGGGCCTCGCGCCGCTCATCGTCGGCACCGTGACGAAGGCCCTCGAGACCGCGGCGGAGCGCACGCCCATGCTGCTCGTCGAGCAGAACCTGCAGGTCGTGCGCGCGCTCGCCCACACCGTGGTCGTGCTCTCGGGCGGCCGCGTCGTGCACACGGGCCCCGCATCCGAGTTCCTCGACTCCGACCTCGTGCACCGGCACCTCGGCGTCTCGACCGACCAGGAGGCAGCGTGAGCACCGTCCTGCTCCTGCTCATCACCGGCGTCGGCCTCGGCGCCCTCTACTTCCTCGTCGCGAGCGGCCTCTCGCTCATCTACGGCCTCATGGGCGTGCTGAACTTCGCGCACGGCTCGTTCCTCACCCTCGCGGGCTTCCTCGGCTGGGAGGTCGGCCGCCGCGTCGGCGACGGCAGCTGGGGCGGGCTGCTCGTCGGCATGCTCGTGGGCCTCGTGGTCGGCGCGCTCGTGGCGGCGATCACCGAGCTCGTCTTCATCCGGCCGCTCTACAACCGCCACATCGAGCAGGTGCTCGTCACCGTCGGCCTCGGCCTCGCCTCGGTCGCGCTCTTCGAGGGCATCTGGGGCACCGACCCGATCCAGATCCGGCTGCCGGAGTGGCTCGGCGGCACGACCGACGTGCTCGGCGCGAACATCCCGAACGACCGCTGGCTGCTCATCGGCACCGCGGCCGTCGTGCTCGTGCTCATCGTGCTGTTCCTGCAGCGCACGAGCTACGGCCTCGTCATCCGCGCCGGCGTCGAGAACCGCACGATGGTCACCGCGCTCGGCATCGACGTGCGCCGCGCCTTCACGATCGTCTTCGCCATCGGCGGCGCGGCCGCGGGCCTCGGCGGCGTGCTCGCCTCCGTCTACTACGGCCAGGTGGGCGCCCACCAGGGCACGTCGCTGCTCATCTACGCGTTCATCGTCACCGTCATCGGCGGCCTCGGCTCCCTCACGGGCGCGGCCATCGCCTCCGTGCTCGTGGCCGTCATCCAGCAGTTCGCGAACTTCTACCTCGGCGGCACGGGCGACATCGCCATCGTGCTCGCGCTCGCCGCGGTGCTGCTCGTCCGACCGACCGGCCTCATGGGCAAGGTCACGCACTAGGAGCGGATGATGCGCACATTCCTGCAGTCCACGTGGGGCCGGCTCGCGGTCGGCGCGGCCGTGGTCGTCGCGGCGGCGATCCTGCCGCTGCTCGCCATCGACATCCCGGGCGTCCTCCCCGGGCCCACCTACACGCCCGGCACGCTCACGGTGCTCGCGTACGCGATGCTCATCGCCGCGCTCGCGCTCAGCTACCACCTCATCTTCGGGGTGGCGGGGATGCTCTCGTTCGGCCACGCGATGTTCTTCGCCGCGGGCGCGTACGGGCTCGGCATCATCCTGCGGCTGCTCGCGCCGACGGGGATGCCGAGCGAGGCGGTCTTCCTGCTCGCGATCGTGCTGACGCTCGTGATCGCGCTCGTGCTCGGCAACCTCGTCGGCGCGCTCGCGCTGCGGGTGAGCGGCATCTCGTTCGCGATGGTGACGCTCGCGGTCGCGCAGGCGATGAACGTCATGATCCGCCGAAACGTCGGCGGGCTCACGGGCGGCGAGGAGGGCGTGACGCTCGAGGTCGACGTCGTGCCCGACTTCCTCGTCGGCGTCGTCAACACGCGCAACCTCTACTGGATGGCGCTCGCGATCCTCGTGCTCGTCTACCTCGCGTGCGTGTGGGTCGAGCGCTCGCGCCTCGGCCACGTGGTCGCCGCGGCGCGCGAGAACGAGCTGCGCGTGACGGTGCTGGGCCTGCGGCCCTACCTCGTGCGGCTGTTCGTCTTCGCCGCGGCCGCGGTGCTCGCGGCGGTCGCCGGCATGGGCTTCATGATGCTGCAGTCGAGCGCGACGCCGCGCATCTCGACGAGCGACTTCACGCTCACGCTGCTCGTCATCGTCGTGCTCGGCGGCGTCGGCTACCGCTGGGGCGCGATCGTCGGCGGCATCATCTACACGCTGCTCGACCAGCGGCTCGCGGCGCTCGCCTCGGCCGAGTGGATCCAGGGCCTGCCCGACGTGCTGCGCATCCCGCTGTCGGAGCCGCTGTTCATCCTCGGCATGCTCTTCGTGCTCGTCGTCATGTTCGCGCCCGGCGGCATCGTCGGGCTCACGCACCGCGTGACGCGACGGCGCGGCGGCGCGAAGGACGCCGAGCAGCCTGCAGCGCTGCAGGACGTGGAAGCCTAGGCGCATGGGAGGCGCAGCGACGGTGCACGGCGACGCGACGCCGGGCGCGCTCACGCTCGGCCGCTGGACGACCGACCGTGCCGCGACCGACCCGTCGCGGCCGGCGATCGTCGACCGCGGCGTGACCGTCTCGTACGGCGAGCTCGAGGCCCGCGCGACGGCGCTCGCGCACGCGCTCGTCGAGGCGGGGCACGGCCGCGGCGCCCGCATCGCCACGGTCACGGGCTCCACCGCCGACCAGGTGGTGCTGCTGTTCGCGTGCGCCAAGGCGGGCGCGATGCTCGTGCCGCTGTCGTGGCGGCTCACCGCGCGCGAGCTCGCCGAGCAGCTGCGCATCGCCGACCCCTCGCTGCTGCTCGTCGAGGACGACCACCGGCCCGTCGCCGAGGCCGCGCTCGACCGCCTCGGCGACCACGGCATCCGCACGACCGCGCTCGGCGCCGCCGGCGCCGAGTCGCTCGTGCCGGATGCGTCGGCGCCCGCCGAGCGGGCGGCCGGCGGTGCGGTGCAGGACGACGACGGCTTGCTGATGCTCTTCACCTCGGGCACCACGAGCGCGCCGAAGGCGGTCGTGCTCAGCCACGCCAACTGCGCCTGGGCCAACCTGTCGCTCTCGCGCGCGACGCCGATGACGCCCGACGACGTCGTGCTGCAGGTGCTGCCGCAGCACCACGTGGCCGGCTGGAACATCCAGCCGCTGCTCGCCTGGTGGGTGGGCGCGCAGGTCGTGCTCGAGCGCACCTTCGACGCGGGGCGCGCGCTCGCGCTCATCGAGCGGCACCGCGTCACCGCGACGATGGGCGTGCCGACCACGTTCCGCTCGCTCATCCAGCACCCCGACTTCGCCGTGCGCGACCTGTCGAGCCTGCGCACCGCCGTCGTCGGCGGCGGCATGCTCGACCCGCGCGCCGTCGAGCAACTCGCGCGCCGCGGCGTGCCGGTGCAGCAGGGCTACGGGCTCACCGAGGCCGCGCCCAATGTCACGATCGCGCGCGACGCCTCCGACGCCGGCACCGTCGGCCGCCCCTACCCGCACGTGGACCTCGCCCTGCTCGTCGACGGGCGCGTCGTGCACGGCGCCGGCACCGGCGAGCTGCTCGTGCGGGGCCCCGCGGTCTTCCAGGGCTACTTCCGCGACCCCGAGGCGACGGCCGCGGCGACGATCGGGCCGTGGCTGCGCACCGGCGACCTCGTCGAGCGCGACCCGGCCGGCCGCATCCGCATCGTCGACCGCGTGAAGGACATCGTGCGCTCGGGCGGCGAGTCGATCGCCCCCATCGAGGTCGAGCTCGCGCTGCTCGAGCACCCGGCCGTCGCCGACGCCGCCGTCGCCGGCGTGCCGAGCGAGCGGTGGGGCGAGGAGCTCGTCGCGTGGCTCGTGCTCGTCGAGCCCGCCGACGAGCGGTCGCTGCGCGACCACCTCGACGGGCGCCTCGCAGGCTTCAAGCACCCGAAGCGCTTCCTCGAGGTCGACCAGATCCCGCGCACCACGAGCGGCAAGCCGCTGCGCCGGGCGCTCATCGCCGCCGTGCAGTCCGAGCGGGCGGAGGCGCGATGAACGAGCCGAGGACGAAGCGCGGCGAGCAGACCAAGGCCAAGCTGCTCGCGGCCGCCGAGGGCGTCTTCGCCGAGCAGGGCTACCAGGCCGCGTCGATCTCGCGCATCACCGAGCGCGCGAAGGTGGCCCAGGGCACCTTCTACCTGTACTTCGAGTCGAAGCTCGACCTGTTCGAGCAGCTCGTCGACGACCTCAACCGCCGCGTACGGAAGGCCATGAGCGACGGCGCCGCGCGCGGCGCCAACCGCGCCGAGGCCGAGCGCGAGGGCTTCCGCGAGTTCTTCGCCTTCACCGCCGAGCACCCGGCGCTGTACCGCGTGGTGCGCGAGGCCGAGTACGTCTCGCCCGGCGCGATGCGCAGCCACTACGAGCGCATCGTCGAGGGCTACCGCGAGGGCCTCGAGCGGGCCCGCGCGAACGGCGAGATCGGCGACGTCGACCCGGAGGTCGCCGCCTGGGCGCTCATGGGCGTCGGCGAGATGATCGGGATGCGCTACGTGCTCTGGCCGACGGCCGAGTCGGGGCCCTACGGCTCCGGCGCGACCCCCGTGCCCGACCACGTGTTCGACGAGATGGTGGCCTTCGTGCAGCGCGCGCTCGGCACCGCCCCACCCGCTCCCGCAGCATCCGCCCCCGCGGGCCGCACGCCCGCCACCGCAAGCCACACCGCCGCGACCGCGGCGCACACCGAGGAGGACGCATGAGCACACTCGAGGGCCGCAGGGCCGTGATCACGGGCGGCGCCGCCGGCATCGGCGCCGCGATGGCGCGCTCGTTCGCCGCGGAGGGCGCGCACGTCGTCGTCGCCGACCGCGACGGGGCCGCGGCCGACGCGCTCGCGCGAGAGATCGGCGGCGAGGCATGGGAGGTCGACCTGCTCGACGTCGCCTCGCTCGAGTCGCTCGAGCTGCGGGCCGACATCCTCGTGAACAACGCCGGCATCCAGCGCGTCGCGCCGATCGAGGAGTTCGAGCCCGAGATGTGGCGGCGCCTCCACACGCTCATGCTCGAGGCGCCGTTCCTGCTCATCCGCGCGGCGCTCCCGGGCATGTACGAGCGCGGCTTCGGCCGCATCATCAACCTCTCGAGCGTGCACGGCATCCGCGCATCCGCCTTCAAGTCGGCCTACGTCGCCGCCAAGCACGGGCTCGAGGGCCTGTCGAAGGTGACCGCGCTCGAGGGCGGCCCGCACGGCGTGACCTCGAACTGCATCAACCCCGGCTACGTGCGCACGGGCCTCGTCGAGTCGCAGGTCGCCGACCAGGCGAAGCGCCACGGCATCCCCGAGAGCGAGGTGCTCGAGAAGGTCATGCTCACCGAGGCCGCGATCAAGCGCCTCGTCGAGCCCGAGGAGGTCGCGTCGCTCGCGACCTGGCTCGCCGGCCCGCACGCGGGCATGGTCACCGGCACCTCCTACGTCATGGACGGCGGGTGGAGCGCCCGATGACGACCGCCGCCACCGAGGCGCCGCTGCGGCTGCCCGTCGCGGGCGGCGAGCTCGTCGCGACCCTGTGGCGGGCGGATGCGGCGGGCACGCCCGTCGTCGCCGTCCACGGGATCACGGCGAACCACCGCTCGTTCTCGCCCCTCGCGGTGCGCGTCGACGGCCCGCTGCTCGCGGTCGACCTGCGCGGCCGCGGCGGCTCGCGCGCGCTGCCGGGTCCCTTCGGCCTCGAGCAGCACGCCGAGGACGTCGCCGCTGCGATGACCGCCGCCGGCATCGAGCGCGCGATCGTCGTCGGCCACTCGATGGGCGCGTACGTCGCGGTGCGCCTCGCCGCCGCGCACCCCGAGCGCGTCGCCTCGCTCGTGCTCGTCGACGGCGGCCTGCCGCTGCGTCCCGCTCCTGCAGGCGAGGAGCGCAGCCCCGAGGAGGTGCTCGGCCCGGCCATCGACCGGCTGCGCATGACGTTCCCCTCCGGCGACGCCTACCGCGACTTCTGGCGCGAGCACCCCGCCTTCGGGCCCTACTGGAGCGCGGCGATCGAGGAGTACGTGGACTACGACCTCGTGCCCGTCGACGCCCACGCCGAGGTCGACGCAGGGCTCCGGCCCTCCGCGAACCCCGACGCGGTGGTCGCGAACCTCGTCGAGCTCGACGGCCGCGGCGGCTACGCCGAGGCCCTCGAGTCGCTCGAGGTGCCGGCGGTGCTGCTGCGCAGCCCGCGCGGCCTCTTCGACGAGGCTCCCGGCCTCTACGATGACGAGTGGCTCGCGACGTGGAGGTCGCGGCTGCCCGAGCTCGAGGTCCGGGACATCCCGGGCACGAACCACTACACGATCCTGCTGGGCGCGGGGGTGGATGCGGTGGCCGATGCGGTCGCCGAGGCCGCTCGCGCCGCCGGCGCACCCGCGCAGCAGGGAGAGGGACGCTGATGGCGATCGACAAGACCTACGCGTCCGCGGCCGAGGCGGTCGCGGACATCCCCGACGGAGCGACC
Source organism: Agrococcus sp. GW821-FHT14H11 (assembly GCF_058803545.1). Lineage (NCBI taxonomy): Bacteria > Bacillati > Actinomycetota > Actinomycetes > Micrococcales > Microbacteriaceae > Agrococcus > Agrococcus sp. GW821-FHT14H11. The sequence goes on along the minus strand of NZ_JBXAPA010000005.1, from coordinate 148,337 downwards.
CTCGCGGTCGGCGGCTTCGGCCTCTCGGGCAACCCGATGGAGCTCATCCGCGCCCTCGAGGCGCGCGGCGTGACGGGCCTCAAGGTGGTCTCGAACAACTGCGGCGTCGACGACTGGGGGCTCGGCCTGCTGCTGCGCAACGGCCAGATCGACAAGATGACCTCCTCCTACGTCGGCGAGAACAAGGAGTTCGAGCGCCGCTACCTCACGGGTGAGCTCGAGCTCGAGCTCACGCCCCAGGGCACGCTCGCCGAGAAGCTGCGCGCCGGCGGCTCCGGCATCGCCGCGTTCTACACGCGCACGGGCGTCGGCACGCAGGTCGCCGAGGGCGGCCTGCCACAGCTCTACAACGCCGACGGCACGGTCGCGAAGGCCTCCGAGCCGAAGCCCACGGCGACGTTCGACGTCGACGGCGAGCCGCAGGAGTTCGTGCTCGAGGAGGCCATCACGACCGACTTCGCGCTCGTCCACGCGCTGCGCGGCGACCGGCACGGCAACCTCGTCTTCAACAAGGCCGCCCGGCAGTTCTCGCCGCCCGCGGCGATGGCGGGCCGCATCTGCATCGCGCAGGTCGAGGAGCTCGTCGAGCCGGGCGAGATCGACCCGGATGCGGTGCACCTGCCGGGCGTGTTCGTGCACCGGATCGTCGAGGTCGGCACGGGCATCGAGAAGCGCATCGAGCGCCGCACGGTTCGAGAGGAGTCCTGACATGGCACTGACCCGCAACCAGATGGCCGCGCGCGCGGCCGAGGAGCTCGAGGACGGCATGTACGTCAACCTCGGCATCGGGCTGCCCACGCTCGTGCCGAACTACGTGCCCGACGACGTGACCGTGGTGCTGCAGAGCGAGAACGGCATCCTCGGCGTCGGCCCGTACCCGACCGAGGACGCGGTCGACCCCGACCTCATCAACGCCGGCAAGGAGACCGTCACGACGCTCCCGGGCACGTCGTTCTTCGACTCGGCGACGTCGTTCGCGATGATCCGCGGCGGCAAGATCGACGCCGCGATCCTCGGCGCGATGCAGGTCTCGGCCTCGGGCGACATCGCCAACTGGATGATCCCCGGCAAGATGGTGAAGGGCCCCGGCGGCGCGATGGACCTCGTGCACGGCGCCGCGAAGGTGATCGTGCTCATGGAGCACGTCGCCAAGGACGGCTCGGCGAAGATCGTCGACGAGTGCTCGCTGCCGCTCACCGGCAAGGGCGTCGTCGACCGCATCATCACCGACCTCGCCGTGCTCGACGTCACGCCGGAGGGGCTGCGGCTCGTCGAGCTGGCCCCGGGCGTGACGCTCGACGAGGTGCGCGAGAAGACCGAGCCCGAGGTGCTGGCGTGACGACCCTGCTGGAGGGCATCGAGCAGCAGGTCGTCCACACCGACCGCCTGCGCGCATCCGTCCTCCGCCACGGCGGCGTCGGCCGGCCCGTCGTGCTCGTGCACGGCAACGTCTCGTCGTCGTCGTTCTTCCAGCCGCTCATGCTCGCGCTGCCGCGCCCGACGGTCGCGATCGACCTGCGCGGCTACGGCGACAGCGAGGCGCTCCCGGTCGACGCGACGCGGGGCCTGCGCGACTTCGCCGACGACGTCGCGTCGGTGCTCGACGCGATGGGCGTCGCCGACGCGCACCTGCTCGGGTGGTCGATGGGCGGCGGAGTCGTGATGCAGCTCATGCTCGACCGGCCCGACCTCATCCGCTCGGTGACGCTCATGGCGCCGGTGCCGCCGCAGGGCTTCGGCACCAAGCTCGACGGCAGCCTGTGCACGCCCGACGGGGCGGGTACGGGCGGACTCGCGGCGAACCCCGACTTCATCGCTCGCCTCGCGGCGGGCGACACGACCGACGACGAGCCGACGAGCCCCCGGAGCGTCTTCCGCAGCTCGTACGTCGCCCCCGGGTTCTCCGACGACCACGAGGACCTCTGGGTGGAGTCGATGCTCTCGACGCGCACGGGCGAGGGCAACCAGCCCGGCGACGGCACGGCGTCGGATGCGTGGCCGGGCTTCGCGGCCGGCGGTCGCGGCGTGCTGAACACGATGTCGGGCGTGCACCTCGACCTCACCGGCATCGTCGACCTCGAGCGGAAGCCGGCGATCCTGTGGATCCGCGGAGCGCACGACGCGATCGTGGGCGACGAGTCGTTCTTCGACCTCAACACGCTCGGCAAGCACGGCATCGTGCCGGGCTGGCCGGGGGAGGAGGCGGCGCCGCCGCAGCCGATGGTGTCGCAGACGCGCGCCGTGCTCGACGCGTACGCCGCGAAGGGCGGCTGGTACCAGGAGGTCGTCTTCGAGCACGCGGGCCACTCGCCGCACCTCGAGGACCCGGAGCGGTTCCGGCAGCTCCTGCTCGCGCACGTGACCGCGAACGACTGACGGCCTCGCCTCCCACGAGTCGAGACCACCCCTTCTCGCTGGTCGAGCCGTCGGCCGCAGGCCGACGAGTCGAGACCACCCCTCCCGTTGGTCGAGCCGGCGGCCGCAGGCCGACGAGTCGAGACCACCAGCCCAGGCACGACGAAGGGACCGCCCCCACCCGGGAGCGGCCCCTCCGTCGTCGCGTCACTCGCCCGCGGTGAGCGAGTCCACGTACTCCTGGTTCTCGGCGATCCACGCGTCGACGATCTCGGGGAAGTCGTCGGAGTCGGCGTCGCTGTTGAACATCTCGTTCTCGAGCGAGAAGAGCAGCTCCGAGTCCATCGTGAACGCCTGGAGCCACTCGGTGAGCTGCGGGAAGTCCTCCTCGAAGCCCGCGCGGGCGATCGAGTGGATGCCCTCCGCTGCGCCGAGCGTGCCCTCCGGGTCCTCGAGGTCGCGGATCGGGAACTCGTCGTAGGCCCAGTGCGGGCGCCACAGCGTGACGACGATGTTCTCGCCGGCGTCGATCGCGCCGCTCAGCTCGGCCAGCATGGCCGGCGTCGACGAGGTCGTGAACTCCATGCCCTCGAGCCCGTAGGTGGGGATGACGGAGTCCTGGGTCGCGGCGGTGAGGCCGGCGCCCGGCTCGATGCCGACGATGCGGTTGCCGAAGGCGTCGGCGTTCTCGGCGAGCTCCTCGATCGAGGTGATCGGCGCGTCCTCGTTGACGGCGAGGGTCAGCACCGCGTCGTCGTTCCACGAGCCGAGGTCGACGAGGTCGTCGCCGAACTCCTCCATGTACGACGCGTGGGTCATCGGCAGCCAGCCGTCGAGCGTGACGTCGTAGTCGCCGCCGGCGACGCCGGCGAACACGGGCCCGGCGTCGGCGTACTCGAGCTCGACGTCGTAGCCCTCCTCCTCGAGGATCGCGGCCCAGAGGTAGGAGACGGCCTCGCCCTCGGGCCAGCCGTTGAAGACGCCGATCGTGAGGTCGGTCTGGTCGGCGGTGGCGGTCGCGTCGCCCTCGGGCGCCTCCGCCTCGGAGCCTCCCGCCGAGCACCCGGCCAGGGCCAGGGCTCCGACGGCGGCGACGGCCGCGCCGCGGATGAATCGCTTGTGCATGCTGTGTCCTCTCTCGTTCCGTGTCATTCGTCCGTCGGCGGCCGCGGGCTGCGGTCGCCGAAGTCTCATCGGCCGGCCGCGACGGCCTGGTCGGCCCCGGCAGCGGCCGGAGCGGCCGTGCCGGGTGCCGGCGGCGTGGGCGCGCCCGCGGCCGCGGCGCGGCGCGAGCGCAGCCTCGCGAGCGGGCTGTGCCGCTGCAGGCTGCCGAGCGCGTTCGTGAGCCGGTCGAGGATGATCGCGAGGATCACCACCGACAGGCCGGCCTCGAAGCCGAGCCCCACGTCGATGCGCTGCAGCGCCTGGACGATGTCCTGGCCGAGCCCGCCGGCGCCGACCATCGCGGCGATCACCACCATCGACAGCGACAGCATGATGATCTGGTTGACGCCGGTCATGATCGTCGGCAGCGCGAGCGGCAGCTGGATCTGCCGCAGGATGCGCCCGGGCGACGCGCCGAACGCGGCGCCCGCCTCGACGATCTCGCGGTCGACGCCGCGGATGCCGAGCTCGGTGAGCCGCACGCCGGGTGCCATCGCGAACGCGATCGTCGCGATGATGCCGGGCACGACGCCGATGCCGAACAGGATGATCGCCGGGATCAGGTAGACGAAGGCGGGCATCGTCTGCAGGAAGTCGAGGATCGGGCGCACGATCGCCGACACGGTGTCGGAGCGCGCGGCCCAGATGCCGAGCGGGAGCGCGATGAGCAGCGCGAAGAGCGCCGCGACCACCGTGAGCGCGAGGGTGCCCATGGCGTTGTCCCACTGGTCGACGAGCACGACGACCAGCAGCCCCACCACGGTGCCGACGCCCATCCGCCACCCCCGCACCGCGAAGGCGACGACGCCCAGGATCGCGATCATGACGAGCGCGGGCGGCTCGGTGAAGGCGACCTCGGCGGCCTCGAACAGGCCGAGCACGATCGTGCGGATGAGGTCGAAGAGCACCGAGAGGTTGGCGGTGATCCATTCGACGCCGGTCTCGACCCATGCGCCGAGCGGCAGGCGGACGTCATCGAGCATCGGACACCTCCTGCGTGTCGTCGAGGGTCTGGGCGACGAGCCGCGGGTCGACCGCCGGGGGCAGGTCCACGATCGCGAGCTCGGAGGTGTCGGTGGGCACGTTGCCGAGCGCCGCGAGCAGCATCACCCGCGGGATCACGCCGAGCAGCCGGCCGCCGTCGCCGACGACGGCGATCGGCAGGCCGCTCGTGATGGCGAGCTCGGGCAGGTCGGCGAGGCTCGTGTCGGGGCCGACGCGGTGCACGTCGGCGTCGACGAGCGCGGCGAGGTCGCGGTCGCCGCGCTGCACCGCCCGCAGCACCTCCCGGTCGCGCACGGCGCCGAGCACGGTGCGGCCGGGGCCGGTGACCAGCAGCGTCGACGACTGCACGTCGCGCAGCGCCTTGAGCGCGCCGCGCGGGCCGACCGTGAGGGGCACGGATGCGGCGGGCGGCTCCATCACGCTCGCGGCGGTGAGCACGCGGGTGCGGTCGACGTCCTGCACGAACTGCGCCACGTAGTCGTTGGCCGGGTCGGTGAGGATCTCCTCGGGGCTGCCGATCTGCACGATGCGGCCGTCGCGCATGACGGAGATCCGGTCGCCGAGGAACATCGCCTCGTTGAGGTCGTGCGTGATGAAGACGATCGTCTTGCCGAGCTCGGCCTGCAGCTCGACGAGCTGCTCCTGCATCTCGCGGCGGATGAGCGGGTCGAGGGCGCTGAACGCCTCGTCCATGAGCAGCACGGGGGTGTCGGCGCACAGCGCGCGGGCGATGCCGACGCGCTGCTGCATGCCGCCGGAGAGCTCGCTCGGCAGGCGCTCCTCCCAGCCGGCGAGGCCGACCCGGTCGACGACGCGGCGGGCGAGCTCGAGGCGGCGGTCGCGATCGACGCCCTGGATCTCGAGGCCGTAGGCGACGTTCTCGAGCACCGTCCGGTGCGGCAGCAGCGCGAAGTGCTGGAACACCATCGACACCTGCGACCGCCGCACCGCGCGCAGCCGCCGCGGCTCGATGCCGGTGACGGGCTGGCCGTCGATCTCGACCGAGCCGCGCGTGGCGTCGAGCAGGCCGTTCAGCATGCGGATGAGCGTGGACTTGCCGGAGCCCGAGAGCCCCATCACCACGAAGATCTCGCCGCGGCGCACCTCGAACGAGGCGTCGATCACGGCAGCGGTGCCGAGCTTCGCGACCTCGTCGCGGCTCGCGCCCTCCGCCAGCCGGTCGGCGGCCTCGCCCGCGCGCCGTCCGAACACCTTGGTCAGATGCTCGACGCGCACGGCGATGTCGTCGGCGACGGTCTCGTCGCCGGTCACGCGCGGTTCGCTCATGTCGCTCCTGTCGCGCCCCGGAGGGCGTTCAGTCGAGGACGGGTGCAGCCGCGCGAGCGGTCGTTCGTCTGCCGTCGATCGCTGACGAGAGGTCGGCGAAGCGGCACCATACGCTCGCCGGCAGGAGTGCTGCCGGCGGTCGCGTCCGTGGGGGTCCGGGACGGCCTGGGGAACCGTCCGCGCTCTCCACGGTAACCATGGCCAGAAGGTGGCGTTCGAGCACGCGAACGCGGATTCCGCGTGATTCCGCGAAGTCAGGGGGACAGGATCGGCCCGATCGTGATGCTTTCGTTATGGCCGAGGTGCCCAGGCGGCGCTCACTGCCACCAGGGGCGCTCGCGCTGGGCGGCCCGGCGCGACGCAGCGAGCTCCTCCATCTGCTCGTGCCGCTCGCCGATCTCGTGCACCGCCGAGGTGCAGCGCTGCACGAGCGACTCGAGGTCGTCGAGCTCGTGCCGCTTCGCCGCGCCGATCACGATCGCGGCGCACGCCTCGGCGTCGCCGGCGGCGTCGTGATGGCGGAAGTCGTCGAAGCCCGCCGCGAGCGCCGCGACCGGCAGCCGGTACGACTCGAGCGCGTACGTCTTGCGGGCGATGCGCAGCGAGTCGGTCCAGCGCATCTCGGGCACGGGCAGCCGCGCGGCCTTGGCCGCGGCGCGCATGACGCCCTTGTCGAAGCCGGCGTTGTGCGCGACGTAGACGTCGTCGCCGCCGAAGCCGAGGATGCGCTCCTGCACCTCGACCCAGTCGGGCGCACCGAGCACCTGGTGGGCCTGGATGCCGTGGATGCGCACGTTCCACTCCCAGAACTCGTCGTACGGGGCCGTGGGGCGGATGAGCGTGGCGAAGCGGTCGACGATGCGGCCGTCGCGCACCTTCACGAGGCCCACCGCGCAGGCGGAGGCGGCGTTGCCGTTGGCGGTCTCGAAATCGATCGCGGTGAAGTCGAGCGCCATGCCCCCAAGTCTCCCAGAGGCCGCCGACACCGCCGTCCGCGCCGCGCATCCGTCTGCCACGATGGGAGCCATGGCCAACCCCACCCTCGACGCGCTGCGGGCGATCGACACGACCGACCACGCTGGCGCCTGGGCGGTCGTGCGCGACGCCGAGCTCGTGGTGCCGGCGGTCGTCGAGAACCCCCGCGACCCGGGCTCCGGGCGCTTCCTCGTGCTGCCGCACGGCGACCTGCAGCTCGTCGTCGCGTTCACCGCGACGAGCCGCATCGGCGGCTTCGCGACGCGCACGCGCCGGCACCTGAGGATGACCGGCGCCGAGCTCGCGGCCGCGATCCCCGCGGGCCACGCGATCGTGCTCGACCCGGGCCACGACGACGGCCGCGTCTTCCTGCCCGACGTGCTCGCGGCCGACGCGCAGGGCTAGGTGCAGGCGCCCGTCTGCTCGAGCCGGTCGACGGCGCTCGAGAGCGACTCCAGGGCGGTGACGGCGCTCACGACGCCCGTGTCGATGACGACCTCGGCGGCGGGGGAGCGGCCGTAGCTGACGAAGGTCCAGACGTCCTCCTCCTGCGCCACCTCGAGCCAGTCCACGGCGCCCACCTGGATGCAGCGGCTCGCCGACGGCGCGGGCTCCGGCATGCCGCAGCGCAGCGTCACCGCGCTCGGGTCGCCGTAGGCGGCGGTGCCCTGCGCGGTGGTCTCGCGGCGGTCGAGCGGCTGCGGCAGGCTCGCGTCGCCGAGCTCCTCCGGGAGCGAGACGATCACGCTCGCGCACCCCGGATCGGCCGCGTCCTCGGCCGGCGGCAGCGACACCGAGCGGGCGCAGCCGGTCAGCGCGACGAGGGCCGCGGCAGCGGCGGCGAGGGGGAGCAGGCGCACCCGTCGAGCCTACCGAGCGCGCCTCGGCGCGGCCCATGCGCGGGGCGTCCCTCCGTGCGCGGCGGCTACCGTTGCGGCATGGACGACCCCACGCTGCACGAGGCGGGCGAGCTCGAGGCGCTGCGGCGCATCCTCCCGCTGCTGCCGGCAGGCGACACGACCGAGCTCGGCCCGGGCGACGACGCGGCGGTCGTGCGCGCCCCCGACGGCCGCGTCGTCGTCACGACCGACACGATGCTCGAGGGCGCCGACTTCCGGCTCGGCTGGTCGACGTGGCACGACCTCGGCTGGAAGGCCGTCGCGACCAACCTCATCGACGTCGCCGCGATGGGCGCGCGGCCCACGTCGCTCGTCGTGGCGCTCGCGGTGCCGCCGTCGACGCACGTGTCGTCGCTCGAGGACTTCGCCCGCGGCCTCGCCGACGCGGTCGCGTCGATGGCGCCCGGCTGCGGCGTCGTCGGCGGCGACCTCGGCACGGCCCCGCACGCGACCATCGCGGTGACGGCGTTCGGCGACCTCGGAGGTCGCGCGCCGGTGCTGCGCAGCGGCGCGAGGGAGGGGGACGCGGTGTGGTGCGTCGGCGGCCTGGGCCTCGCGGCCACGGGGCTGCGGCACCTCTTCGCGCAGGCCCTCGACGCGGCGGCGGAGCCGGTGCGCGCCGCCGCCGAGCGGCTCCGCGCGGGAGCCGACGGCGCGTCGATCGAGGCGCAGCTCGCGCCCGTCAGCCCGATCGCCGCGGGCGCGCTGCTCGCCGACCTCGGCGCCACCGCGATGCTCGACGTCTCCGACGGCCTCGCGCTCGACGCCGCCCGCGTGGCCCGCGCATCCGGGATGCGCATCGCGCTCGAGGCGGCGGCCGTCGCCCGGGCAGCGCCCGGCGCGAGCCTCGAGGCGGCGCTGCACGGTGGCGAGGACCACGCGCTGCTCGTCGCGCTGCCCGCCGGCGTGCGGCCGCCGGCCGAGCTCGCCGGCCACCCGGTGCGCCGCATCGGCGCCGTCGAGGCGCTCGCGGCCGACGAGCGGGCCGGCGTCACGCTCGACGGCGCTCCGCTCGAGCCGCGCGGCTGGGACCCCTACCGCGCCGGCTGACCCGCGGGCAGCACCCGCCCTGTCGCGCTTCCGGTACCGGTTCGCGCGTCGAGCCCACCGGCATCCGCGATCCGGTACCGGAGAGCCACCCGGCACGCCCGCGACCAAGCGGCAGCGCCCTCAGCGGTCGCCCGGCTCGCCCGTCGTCGTGAGGAAGTGCAGCGTCGTGTCGCCGTAGTCGCGGGTGCGCTCGACCTCGAGGTCGCCGGGCAGGTCGAGCGGCCCGGCCCGCCGCGCCTGCTCGACCACCACGACGGCCGGGTGCTGCAGCAGCGGCGCGAGCTCGGCGAGCGTCGACGCGAGCTCATCGCCGGGCAGGTCGTAGGGCGGGTCGATGAAGACGAGGTCGAACCGGCGGCCGGAGCGGTGGAGGTACTGCGCGACCGCCACCTGCTCGACGATCGCGTGCGCGGCGCCCGAGCGGGCGACCGACTCGGCGTTGCGCTGCGCGACCTTGGCGGCGGCGCGGTCGCGCTCCACGAGCACGACCGACTCGGCCCCGCGGCTCGCCGCCTCGAGCCCGAGCGCGCCCGAGCCGGCGTAGAGGTCGAGCACCCGCGCGCCGTCGCAGAGGCTCCGCGCGTCGAGCGCGCCGAACAGCGCCTCGCGCACGCGCTCCGACGTCGGCCGCGTGCCCCGCAGCGGCACGTGCAGCCGCACCCCGCCCGCGAGGCCCCCGATGATGCGCGTCATGCGGCCCATCCTCGCGCATTCCGACCCCCGCCCGCGCTGGGCAGCCCCAGGCGGCGACGGGCTCTCCACGAGGGCGGGCGGATGCGCCGCGCGCGTCAGCCGCTCGGCCTACGCTGGGCAGGTGGCGAAGCGGGAGGCGAGCGGGGCGAAGCCCGATCGCGCGGGCGGCGCGCGCGGCGGCGCGGGCTCCGGCGCCGCGACCGCCGAGGGCTTCGGCCGTCCGCTCGAGCGCGTCGTCGGCAAGGCCGCCGCCACGAAGCTCGAGCGCGCCTTCGGCATGACGACGCTCGGCGACCTCGTGTGGCACCTGCCGCGCCGCTACGCGAAGCGCGGGGAGCTCACCGACCTCGCGAGCCTCGTGCCCGGCGAGCACGTCACCGTGGTCGCGCGCGTGCGCGGCGTCGAGACGCGCGACCTGCAGCGCGACGCCAAGGGCCGCCCGCGCACCCTCACGACGATCACGATCACCGACGGCGAGACGTCGCTCGAGACGGCGTTCTTCAACCAGCCGTGGCGCACGGGCGAGCTGCACCAGGGCGTCACGGCGCTCTTCTCGGGCACCGTCGGCGAGTACAAGGGCAAGCGGCAGCTCGCGCACCCGACGTACGAGGCGTTCGACGAGGCCGAGGGCGTCGACGCCGAGCAGTGGGCGGCGAAGCCGGTGCCCATCTACCCGGCCACGGCGAGCCTGACGACGATGAAGATCGAGGCGCTCGTCGCGCAGGCGCTCGACGCGCTCGGCGACGTGCCCGACCCCGTGCCCGACGAGGTGCGGCGCGAGCACCGGCTCATGCCGCTCGTCGAGGCGCTGCGGCTCGCGCACCAGCCGAAGGCCGAGCAGGACGCCTTCCGCGCCCGCCACACGCTCGCCTGGCACGAGGCGTTCCTGCTGCAGACCTACCTGCTGGCCACGCGCGACTGGTTCGACACCCTGCCGACGGCGCCTCGGCACGCAGGAGCGCTGCTCGAGCGCTTCGACGCGGCGCTGCCGTGGCCGCTCACCGACGACCAGCAGTCGGCGGGCGCGGCGATCGCCGCCGACCTCGCGAGCGGCACGGCCATGCACCGGCTCGTGCAGGGCGAGGTGGGCTCGGGCAAGACGGTCGTCGCGACGCGGGCGATGCTCGCGGTCGCCGAGTCGGGCGGGCAGTCGGCGCTGCTCGCGCCCACCGAGGTGCTCGCCGTGCAGCACCTGCGCTCCATCACCCGCTCGCTCGGCCCCGAGCTCGCCGCCGAGCTGCAGCCGACGCTGCTCACCGGCCAGATGCCGGCCGCCGACCGCAAGCGCGCGCTGCTCGCGATCGCCGCGGGCTCGGCGCGCATCGTCGTCGGCACGCACGCGCTGCTCAGCGAGCGCACGACCTTCGCCGAGCTCGCCCTCGTCGTCATCGACGAGCAGCACCGCTTCGGCGTCGCCCAGCGCGAGGCGCTGCGCGCGAAGGGCCTCCACCCGCACACGCTCGTGCTCACCGCGACGCCCATCCCGCGCACCATCGCGATGACGGCCTTCGGCGACCTCGACGTCTCCACGATCCGCACCCTCCCGGCCGGCCGCAGCCCCATCCAGACCTTCGTCGTCGACCAGGTGCGCCAGCCCGCGGCCTTCCATCGCACATGGGGGCGCATGAGCGAGGAGCTCGCCGCCGGCCGCCAGGCGTTCGTCGTCTGCCCGGCGATCGAGCCCGGCAGGCTCGAGGGCGTCGACGAGCCGGCGGCGGATGCGCCGGCCGTCGGCCCGGCGCCGCCCCCGGTCGCCGACGTGGTCACGACCCTCGCCAACCTGCGCCGCAGCCCCGCGCTCGCCGGCCGCGTCGTCGCCCCGCTCACGGGCGCGATGACGACCGACGACAAGGACCGCACGATGCGCGCGTTCCGCGACCGCGAGATCGACGTGGTCGTCGCGACGACCGTCATCGAGGTCGGGGTCGACGTGCCCAACGCGACGATGATGGTGGTGCTCTCGGCCGACCGCTTCGGCGTCTCGCAGCTGCACCAGCTGCGCGGCCGCGTCGGCCGCGGCGAGCACGCGGGCCTCTGCATGCTCGTCACGGGCGTCGACGAGCTGTCGGATGCGCGGGTGCGGCTCGACGCGGTCGCGAGCACCCTCGACGGCTTCGCGCTCGCCGAGGTCGACCTCGAGCAGCGCGGCGAGGGCGACGTGCTCGGCGTCGCGCAGTCGGGAGGCCGCAGCGGCCTCAAGGTGCTGCGGGTGGCGCGCGACGGCGCCATCATCGAGGCCGCGCGCACCGCCGCGCGCGACGTGCTCGACGCCGACCCGACCCTCGTCGCGCATCCGGCACTGCGCCTCGCCGTGCACGCACGGCTCGACCCCGACGCGCGCGCCGCGCTCGTCACGGCGTAGGGGGACAGCCCTTCCCTCGGCCCGGCGCGGGTGAGCAAGGCTCATAGGGTCGGCGGTTAGGCTGGGCGGCATGCCTCGCATCGCCGTCGTGCCCGGTTCGTTCGACCCTGTGACCCTGGGTCACCTCGACGTCATCCAGCGCGCCGCCCGGATCTTCGACGAGGTGCATGTCGTGGTCACGCACAACCCCGACAAGGCGGCGTTCCTGCCGGTCGTCGAGCGCGAGCAGCTCATCGAGCGCGCGATCGCGGAGGCCCGCATCGAGGGCGAGATCCGCATCGCGAACTGGTCGATGGGTCTCCTCGTCGACTACTGCCAGCAGGTGGGCGCCGAGGTGCTCGTGAAGGGCATCCGCTCGTCGACCGACCTCTCGTACGAGACGCCGATGTCGATCGTGAACCGCAACCTCGCGGGCGTCGAGACGATCTTCATGCTCCCGAACCCCGAGAACGCGCACGTCTCGTCGAGCCTGGTGCGGCAGGTGTCGGAGCTCGGCGGCGACATCAGCCCGTACGTGCCGCGGGCCGTCGCCACCTTCCTGCAGCAGCGATGACCGATCCCGGCCGCAGCGCGGTCCACGACCCGGGCCGGGGTGAGAGCCGCGGCCCCGACCTCGAGCTCCGCGCCGTGCGCGGCATGGGCGAGATCCGGCCGGGCGACGACCTGCCGACGATCGTCGCCGACGCGCTCGCGCCGCTCTCGCCCCGGGACGGCGACATCGTCGTCGTCACGAGCAAGGTCGTCTCGAAGGCCGAGGGGCGCATCCGCCCGGCCGCCGAGCGCGAGCAGGCCATCACGGAGGAGTCGGTGCGCCTCGTCGCGTCGCGCGCGCACCCGGGCGGCATCACCCGCATCGTCGAGCACCGCACGGGCCTCGTGCTCGCCGCGGCGGGCGTCGACGCCTCGAACACCGACGACGGCACGATCCTGCTGCTGCCCGAGGACTCGGATGCGTCGGCGCGGGCGATCGCCGAGCGGTTGCGGTCGCGCTTCGGTGCTGCCATCGGCGTCGTCGTGAGCGACACGCTCGGGCGCGCCTGGCGCGTCGGGCAGACCGACGTCGCGATCGGCGCGGCAGGCGTGCGCGTGCTCGAGCCGGTCGGCACCGACGCCAACGGCCGGCCGCTGCTCGTCACCGCGCCCGCGATCGCCGACGAGATCGCCGGCGCCGCCGAGCTCGTCGCGGGCAAGGCCGACGGCGTGCCGGTGGTGCTCGTGCGCGGCCTCGGCCGGCACGTGACCGACCTCGACGAGCCCGGCGCGCGGCGGCTCGTGCGCCCGCCCGGCGACGACATGTTCCGCCTCGGCAGCGACGAGGCCTACCGGGCCGGCCGCGAGGCGGGCAGGATCGACGCACTGGCAGAGGCGGGGGCGCAGCATGCAGGCTGACGAGCAGGTCGAGGAGGCGGTGATCGAGCGCGCTCCCGGGCCGACGTCCACGCCCGGCTCCCGCATCGAGGACGCCGTCGCATCCGTCATCTCGGGCAAGGCCGAGGAGATCCGCACCGTGCTGACGGTGCTGCTCGCCGAGGGCCACGTGCTGCTCGAGGACGTGCCGGGCGTCGGCAAGACGCAGCTCGCGCGCGCCTTCGCCGCGGCCGTCGGCGGCACGGTGCGGCGCATCCAGTGCACGCCCGACCTGCTGCCGAGCGACATCACGGGCATGTCGGTGCTCGACCAGGGCACGGGCGAGCTGCGGTTCCAGCCCGGCCCGGTCTTCGCGAACATCGTCATCGCCGACGAGATCAACCGCGCGAGCCCCAAGACGCAGGCGGCGCTGCTCGAGTGCATGGCCGAAGGGCAGGTGACGGTCGACGGCGTCACGCACCGGCTGCCGACGCCGTTCCTCGTCGTCGCGACGCAGAACCCGATCGACATGGAGGGCACGTACGCGCTGCCCGAGGCGCAGCGCGACCGCTTCATGGTGCGGCTCGAGGTCGGCTACCCCGACGAGGCCGCCGAGCTCGCCATGGTGCAGGCGCGCGAGACGGCGCAGCCGCTCGACGCCGTGCGGCCGGTGACGACGCTCGACGAGTTCCGCGCCGACATCGCCGCGGCGCACGCGGTGCGCGCGCACGAGCTCGTCGAGCGCTACGCGGTGCGGCTCGCCCGCGCCACGCGCGAGCACGCCGACGTGCGGCTGGGCGCGAGCCCGCGCGCCACGCTGCAGCTCGTGCGGGCGGCGAAGGCGCGAGCGCACCTGCTGGGCCGCGACTGGCTCTCGCCCGACGACGTGAAGGCGCTCGCCGCGCACGTGCTGCCGCACCACCTGGTGCTGCACGACCCGCACGCGCGGCACGAGGACGCGCGGGCGGTCGTCGCCCAGGCGCTCGCCGGCACGGTCGCGCCCGTCATGCGCTGATGGCCGAGCGCGCTGCCGCGAGGGACCGCACGCGGTCCAGGCCGACGGCGCGCGGCGTGGCGCTCACGCTCGTCGGGGCGGGCCTCGTGCTCGCCGCCTACTGGGAGCGGCAGGTCGTGCTGCTCGTGCCCGCCGCGCTGTGCCTCGCCGTCGTGCTGCTGGGCGCCTGGTGGTCGATCGGCGCGGTCGGCAGCCTGCGCCTCCTCGCGCCGGGCGTGCTGCCGGAGGGGCAGGCTGCGGTGCTGCGCATCGCGGGCGACGTGCGGCACGCGGGCGCCGAGTGGGCGACGTGGGCGCCGGGCCCCGAGCGGTACCTGCACCTCGAGGGCGAGCTCGACGCGCAGGGGCGCGACGCGGTACCGCTCGGCGCGCACCCGCGCGGCCGCTGGCGGCTCGCGCCGGTCGAGGTGAGCGCGCTCGACCCGTTCCGCGTCGTGCGCACGACGCGCACGATCGACCCGCGCGCGAGCCTCGTCGTGGGGCCCGAGGTGCTCGAGGTGCCGTCGGCATCGCTGCGCTCCAACCGCGAGCAGGGCCGCATCGCCCAGTCGCGCACCGCCGACGACGTCGACGCGATGGTGCGACAGTGGCGGCCGGGCGACCCGCAGCGGCGGGTGCACTGGCGGCAGAGCGCGAAGCGCGGCGAGCTCATGGTGCGGCAGGAGGCGAATCCCGCGACCGACGACGACGTCGTGCTCGTCGACACCGCCGGCGCCGCGGGCCTCGGCCGCGACGCGGAGGACCGGCTCGCGCGCGCGGCGTGCTCGATCGCGCGGGCGCTCGCCGGCCGCGACCGGGTCGTGCAGGTGCGCGAGACGGGCGAGCCGAGCATCCTCGCGGCCGACTGGCGCGATCTGCAGTCGGCGCTCGCGGCCTTCGCGTCGCTGCGCGCGCGGGCGCCAGAGGCGCCGCCCGCCCGTGACGGCGCATCCGCCCACGTCGTCGCCCTCGAGGAGTCGGCACCGGAGCAGTGGACGCTGACGCCGGGCTCGACGCTGTGGCTCGTGGCCGCGCGCGACGCGCCGCCGCGCCGCATCGCGCCCGGGTCGCGGGTGCGCAGCGTGCGCTGGATCGACCGCGTCGGCCCGGTGCGGGAGCTGCCGTGAGCACCGTCGCGCGCGAACGCCCCGCCGCCCGGCCCACCGGTGCGCCAGCTGGCGTCCCGCCCCGCGCCGAGCTGCCGGCCGAGCACGGCCGGCGACGGCTGCGCGCCGGGCCGGTCGAGACCGTCGCGCTCGCGGTGCTGCCCGTCGCGTGGCTGTGGTCGACGCAGGAGGTGCTGGGGCAGGACTGGCTGTGGCCCGTCGTCGGCGCCGTCGTCTCGATGGCCCTCGTCGCCGGGCTCGTGCGGGCCGTCTCGCCGGCCTTCGCGGGCACCGCCGCCGCGGCGCTCGTCGGGGTCGGCTGGGTGACCGCCGTCTCAGCGCCCGGCGAGGCCCTGCTCGGCGTGATCCCGACGCCCGAGGCGCTGCGCGCGACGATGGCGGTGCTCGGCGAGGGGGTGCAGTCGATCGCGTGGGCGCTCTCGACGCCGATCGACGCCGAGGGCGCGGTGCTCGCGGCCGTGGTCGCGGCCGCCGTGGTGCTCACGGTCTTCGTCGACCTGCTCGGGCACGGGCTGCGTGCGCCGGCGATCGCCGTGCTCTGCTGCGCCGTCGCGCTCGTGCTGCCGATCGCGTTCCGCATCGACGTGCCCTGGTTCCACGCGCTCCCGGGCGTGGCGGCCGCGGCGCTCGCGCTCGCGGCGCCGACGATCGACGACCGGGTCGCGCTCGGCCGCGGATGGGTCGCTCCCGTCGCGCTCGTCGCGGTCGCGGCCGTGCTCGCGGCGGCCGTGCCGCTCGTGGCGCCGAGCCCGCGCGAGAGCACGCTCGACCTGCCGACGATCGAGGACCTGCTGCGGCCGACGACGCCGGTGCTGCGCACCGACATCGACCTCGGCGACGAGCTGCGCAGGCCCGAGGCGCGGCCCGTCTTCACCTACTCGACGACCGACGGCGGCCCGATCGTGACGCGGCTCATGACGCTGCCGCTCGCCGGCCCCGACGGCTTCCTCGCGCTGCCGCCCGAGGCGGCGCAGCCGAGCCCGCTCGTCGAGGGCGCCGACCTCGGCCTCGCGATGCAGATGACGGTGCGGATGAGCGACGTGCGCGCCGAGGGGCTGCCGACGCCCGAGCGCGCCTCGGGCGTCGAGCCGCCGGAGGGCGCCCGCTGGGACGACGCGAACGACGCGCTGCGCATCGAGGGCTCGCTCGAGACCGCCGGCCTCGAGTACGTCGCCGCGGGCTCGCGCTCGACGCCGCTCGCCGAGCTGTCGGGCACCGCCTCGACGGGCCACGACGAGCTGCTCGCGCTGCCCGACGCCGCCGCCGCGATCGGCCGGCAGGGCGCGGCGCTCGTGCAGCCCGGGATGACCGCCGCCGAGCGCGTGCGGGCCGTGCACGCCTTCATGACCGAGGGCGTCTGGGACTACTCCGAGCAGCTCGACCTGCCGGGCTTCGGCGGCGCGGGCGGCGACGGCTGGGCGGCGCTCGAGGGCTTCCTCGAGACGCGCAGCGGCTACTGCGTGCACTACGCGAGCGCCACGGCGGCGCTGCTGCGGGGCGCGGGCGTGCCGACCCGGGTCGTCGTCGGGTTCCTGCCCGGCAGCGAGATCAGCGGCGGCTTCGCCGTGTCGACGAACGACATGCACGCGTGGGCGGAGTCGTGGGTCGACGGGCACGGCTGGGTGCGGGTCGAGACGACGCCCGGCGCGGGCACGGGCGACGCCTCGCCGAGCCCCGAGGACGACGAGCAGACGCAGGCGCCGACGCCCACCCCGGAGCCGACGCCGACCGACGTGGCGCCGACGAGCACGCCCACCCCCTCGGCGGCGCCGAGCCCGGGCGCGCCGGAGCCGGGCGCCTCGGATGCCCCCGGGGAGGGCGCCGGGCCTGGCGGCATCGACCCGGCGGTGCTGCGCGCCTGGCTGCTCGGCATCGGCGCGCTGCTGCTGCTCGCGCTGCCGTGGGCGGTGCGGCAGGCGCAGCGGGCTGTGCGGCTGCGACGCGGGGCTCCCGGCGCCTGGCAGGAGCTCCGGGCGGCGCTCGCGGATGCGGGCGTGCGGCTGCCGGCGTCGGCCACGCCGGGCGACGTGCAGGCGGCGATCGCGGCTCGCGTGCCGCCGGATGCGGCCGCCGCGGCCGATCGCGTGCGGCTCGCCGCGGAGCGCGCCGCGTTCGCGGGCGGCCCGCGCGAGCCGGGGGCGTGCGACGCGGATGTTCGGATCGCTGCGCGCGGGCTCGTCGCGTCGCTGCCGCCCTGGCGGAGAGCGCTGTCGACCGCGCTGCCGCCGAGCCTCGTGCGGGTCGTGCCGCCGCTCGACGTCGCCTGACCGTCCCGCGGGGCGGCCGCGTCCGTCCGCGGTCCGGGGCGGCATCCGGGCCGACGTAGGCTGGGCGGCATGCAGCGCTGGTCGATCGTGATCCCCGTCAAGGGCTCGGTCGGCAAGTCGCGCCTCGACGCGGGCGACGCCCGCGCGGCGCTCGCGATCGCCTTCGCGCGCGACGCGATCGCCGCCGCGCGCGCCTGCGACGCCGTCGACCTCGTGGTCGTGGTCAGCTGCGACCCGCAGGTGACCGACGGGCTCGATCGCATCCAGGTCGTCGACGACCCGTGCACGGGCCTCCACGCCGCGATCGCCGCCGGCCTCGCGACGCTCGACCCGGCCGCGCCCGCCGCGGTGCTGCTCGGCGACCTGCCCGCGCTCACTGCCGACGAGCTCGGCGCCGCGCTCGCGCTCGCCGCGGGGGAGCACCGCTCGTTCGTGCCCGACGCGATCGCCACGGGCACCACGATGCTCGCGGCGACGCGGGCGGATGCGCTCCGGCCGCGCTTCGGGCCGGGCTCGGCCGAGCTGCACCGCGACGCGGGGCACGTCGAGCTGCCGGTCGCGCCGGGGTCGGGGCTGCGTCTCGACGTCGACGAGCTCGCCGACCTGCACGCGGCCATCGACGTCGGCGTCGGCGCGCACACGCGCGCGGTGCTGCAGCAGGCGTCGCTCTCGGCGTAGCCGCGCCGCGCCGCCGCCCCGCCCGCTGGTCGAGCCGCGTGGCCGCCGGAGGCGGCTGCGCGAGTCGAGACCACCCTGCCGTCGGCGTGCGCGGTGGTCTCGACTCGGGCCGTGCCCTGCGGGCGCGGCCCGGCTCGACCAGCGAAGGGTTCAGCGGCCGCCCCGCTGGTCGAGCCGTGCGGCGGCCACCGCCCCGCTGGTCGAGCCGGGCCGCCGCTCCCGCCCCGCCGGTCGAGCCGCGCGGCGGCCACCGCCCCGCTGGTCGAGCCGCGCGGCCGCCGGAGGCGGCTGCGCGAGTCGAGACCATCCTGCGGCTGGCGTGCGCCGTGGTCTCGACTCGGGCCGTGCCCTGCGGGCGCGGCCCGGCTCGACCAGCGAGGGATTCAGCCGCCGCCCCGCTGATCGAGCCGCGCGGCCGCTCCCGCCCCGCTGGTCGAGCCGCGCGGCCGCCGGAGGCGGCTGCGCGAGTCGAGACCACCCTGCCGCCGGCGTGCGCGGTGGTCTCGACTCGTGCCGTGCCCTGCGGGCGCGGCCCGGCTCGACCAGCGAGGGGTTCAGCGGCCGCCCCGCCCAGCCCGCTGGTCGAGCCGCGCTGCCGCCGGAGGCGGCTGCGCGAGTCGAGACCACCCTGCTGCTGGCGTGCGCCGTGGTCTCGACTCGGGCCGTGCCCTGCGGGCGCGGCCCGGCTCGACCAGCGAGGTTCAGCCGCCGCCCGGCTGGTCGAGCCGCGCTGCCGCCGGAGGCGGCTGCGCGAGTCGAGACCACACTGCTGCTGGCGTGCGGCGTGGTCTCGACTCGGGCCGTGCCTGCGGCGCGGCCCGGCTCGACCAGCGAAGGGCGCTCAGCCCGCGAGGCGCGCCGCGAGCGCGAGCGCGTCGGCCGCCACCTGCTGCGCGGGCGCGCCGGGGGTCAGCAGCAGCGGCCTCGCCTCCGCGACGATCCCGAGCTCCGCGAGCCGCGGGACAGCCGCCGCATCCTGCTCGGCCACCAACCAGCCGTCGAGCAGCCCGTCATCGGACCGCGCCCCGTAGTGCGCGGCGACCGCCGCCGCATCCGTCTCGACGCCAATCGTCGCGAGGCACGCCGCCGCCATGCCGCGGAGCGCCTGCCCGCCGATGATGGGCGAGACGCCCACGACCGGCGCCCGCGCCGTCTCGATCGCGTCGCGCACGCCCGGGATGCCGACGATCGTGCCGATCGAGACGACCGGGTTCGACGGCGCGACGAGCAGCACGTCGGCCCCGGCGATCGCCGCCCGCGCGGCGTGCGAGATGCGCGACCGCTCGAGTCCGTGCTGCACGAAGCGGCGCGCCGGCAGCTGCGCCCTCGTGCGCACCCACCACTCCTCGAAGTGCAGCACGCCCTCGTCGGTCACGACGTGCGTGGGCACCTCGTCGTTCGTGACCGGCAGCAGCGTCGCGCCGATCGGCCAGCGGGCGGCGAGCCGGGCGGTGGCCTCGGTGAGGTCGGCGCCGTCGCGCAGCAGCGCCGTGCGCGCGAGGTGGGTGCCGAGGTCGAGGTCGCCGAGGGTGAACCACGGCCAGCCCACCCCATAGGCGGCGAGCTCGCCGGCGACGCGCTCGCTCTCGCCCGCGCGGCCCCAGCCGCGCTCGGCATCGTTGACGCCCGCGAGCGCGTAGAGGAGCGAGTCGAGGTCGGGGCAGACCTTCACGCCCGAGAGCCACATGTCGTCGCCGACGTTCGCGACGATCGTGATCTCGGCCGCATCGCCGTGCGCGGCGCGCGCGGCGTCGCGCAGCCCGAGCGCGAAGCGCGCCCCGCCGACGCCGCCGGCCAGCACCGTGATCCTCACGGCTCCATCCTGCGGTAGCGGATCGCCACCCCGCCAGGGGCGGCGTCGATCTCGGCCTCGACGCCGTAGACGGCACGGATGCGCTCGGGCGTCAGCACCGCATCCGGCACCCCCTCCGACACCACCCGGCCGCGGTCGACGAGCACCACCCGGTCGGCGTGCGTCGCCGCGAGCGCGAGGTCGTGGACGGTCATCACGACGGGGCGGTCGGCGGCGAGCCGCCGCACGAGCTGCAGCAGCTCGAGCTGCCAGGCGACGTCGAGGTGGTTCGTCGGCTCGTCGAGCAGCAGCAGGCGCGGCTGCTGCGCGATCGCGCGGGCCACGTGCACGCGCTGCAGCTCGCCGCCCGAGAGCTCGCCGAGCGGGCGGTCGGCGAGCCCGGCGGCGCCGGCGTCGGCGAGGGCAGCCTCGACGAGCCGCTCGTCGCCGAGCGAGAAGCCGAGCATGCGGTGGTGCGGCGTGCGGCCGAGCCGCACCGCCTCGCGCGCCGTCAGCTGCGGCACCGCATCCGCCGTCTGCTCGACGAGCGCGACGCGGCGGGCGCGCTCGCGAGGCGGGAGCGCGCCGGGTCCTGCGAGCGCGGCGCCGTCGAGCAGCACGACGCCCTCGCGCTGCGCGCGCTCGGGGAGCACCCCCGCGATCGCGCGGAGCATCGTCGACTTGCCCGCGCCGTTCGGGCCGACGAGCGCGGTGATGGCGCCCGCGGGCGCGTGCCACGAGGCCGCGTCGACGAGCGCGCGGCCGCGCACGGCGACCGTCAGCCCGCGCACCGCGAGGCCCGCCGTCGCCCCCGTCGCGCCGCTCGCCGCCGCGGCGCTCACGTGCGCACCCGCCCGGTGAGCATGAGCGCGGCGAAGACGGGCGCGCCGAGCAGCGCCGTGACGATGCCCACCGGCAGCTCGCGCGGGTCGAACGCGGCGCGCGCGACGGTGTCGGCGACGAGCAGCACGATCGCGCCGGCGAGCCCCGACGCGGGCAGCAGCAGCGCGTGCGAGGCGCCCACGACCAGCCGCACCGCGTGCGGCACGACGAGCCCGACGAAGCCGATCGCGCCCGAGACCGACACGAGCACGCCGGTCACGAGCGCGCACGCGACGAGCAGCGCCCAGCGGGTGCGCCGCGCGTCGACGCCGAGCGCGCCCGCCGCGCTGTCGCCGAGCGCGAGCGCGTCGAGCAGCCGCCCGCTCACGAGCAGCGGCAGCGCGAGCGCCGCCCCCACGAGCGCGATCGCGGCGGTCTGCCACGTCGAGGCGGCGAGCGAGCCGAGCAGCCACGCGAGGATCTCGCGGAAGGCGTCGCCGTCGGCGCGCCAGAAGATCACGAGGCTCACGAGGGCGCCGGCGGCGGATGCGACGACGACGCCCGCGAGCACGGTCCGGGTGGGCGTCGCCCCGCCCGCGGCCCCGGCGAGCCCGAGCGTCGCGAGCAGCGCGAGCAGCGCGCCGGCGAACGCCGCGACCGGCAGCACGGCCGCGAGCCCTGCGACGAGCACGAGCACGGCGCCGACCGAGGCTCCCGAGGAGACGCCCAGCAGGTACGGGTCGGCGAGCGGGTTGCGCACGAGCGCCTGCATGACGGCGCCGACGATCGCGAGCCCGGCGCCGACCGCGCACGCCGCGACGATCCGGGGCAGGCGCAGGTCGACGACGATCGCGTCGCCGAGCGCGTCGAGCGGGCTCGAGCCGATGCCGAGGCGCGCGCCCACCGCGGCGAGCGCGTCGGCCGGGGCGACGCCGGCGGCGCCGATCGACGCGGCACCGAGCGCGAGCGCGAGCAGCAGCGCGGCGAGCAGCGGCAGCGCCACGAGGCGCCGCGCGCGTCGCGGTGCCGGCCCGGCCGCCTGCGCGGCCGCGGCCCTGCGCGGTGCCGTGCGGGTCATCCGAGCCCCATCTCCCGGGCCGCCTCGACCACCGCGCCGACCGCCGCGACGGAGCCGACGCCGGCCTCGGCCATCGGGAACGGCACGACGACGAAGCGCTGCTCGCGCACCGCCTCGAGCTGCGCCGTCGCCGGGTTGGCGCGCAGGCGCTCGACCTTCGACGCGGCCGTGTGCCACGCGGCGTCGACGAGCACGATGACGTCGGGGTCGCTCGCGGCGAGCGCCTCCCACGACATCGTCGTCCACGCCTCGTCGACGTCGGCGGCCACGTTCGTCAGGCCCGCCGACTCGAGCACGAGCTGCGGGGCGCCCGTGCCGCCGCCGACGTACGGGGCGTCCTCGCCGGACGAGTACCAGAGCGCGCTCGCGCCGCCGTCGAGCGGCTCGATCGCCTCGAGCGCGGCGCGCTGCTCGGCCGCGAGCGCCTCGCCCGCCTCCGGCACGCCGAGCACCGCGCCCGCGTCGGCGAGCTCGCCGAGCAGCGCATCCCAGTCGAGCGGCGCGACGTCGACCGAGCGGCAGGCGGCGGGGGAGACCCACGTGGTCACGCCCAGCTCGGCGAGCGTGGCGCGGTCGCCGGCCGCCTCGGGGGCGAAGGCCGACTCCCAGCCCGCCACCACCGCATCCGGCTCGAGCGCGAGCAGCGCCTCGCGCGACGGCATCCCCTCGATCGTGGGGGCGTCGGCCCCCTCGAGCGGCCCGTCGAGGAACGCCGTCGACACGAGCGCGTCGCCGAGCCCGAGCGCGACGACGAGCTCGGCCGCCGTCGACTTCACGGCCACGATGCGCTCGGCCGGCTGCGCCATCGGCGCGACGGCGACGCCGCAGTCGTCGATCGTCGCGGCCGCGGCGGCGCTCCCGCTCGCGCTCGCCGACGGGGTCGCGGCGGGCTGCGCGGCGCAGCCCGCGAGCAGCGACAGCCCGACGAGGGCGGCGGCGGCGGAGGCGGCGCGGGCGGCCGTCGGGCGGCGCGTCGAGCGGCGGGGCAGAGCGGGCATCGGGTCTCCTGGGCATGCTGGCGCGAACGGTGTGCAGGGTCCGCGCGCGGAGATGATGCCCGGCGCAGCCTCGAGTGTACGCCGGGATACGGTGGCGAGGCGGCCACGGCGGCCGGCGCACCGAGGAGGACCATGTCCGAGCACCAGCTCCACCCGGCCGACGGCGACCGCGCGCGCGAGCTCGACCGCCTCATCCTCCACTCCTGGTCGAAGCACGGCTCGACGAACCCCTTCACCGTCGCGCGCGGCGAGGGCGTGCGGCTCTGGGACCACGACGGGCGCGAGTACCTCGACTTCTCGAGCCAGCTCGTCAACACCAACATCGGCCACGCGCATCCGCGGGTCGTCGAGGCCATCCAGCGCCAGGCGGCCGAGCTCGCCACCGTCGCCCCCGCCACGACCAACCTGCGCCGCGGCGAGGCCGCCGAGCGCATCCTCTCGACGATCGATGGGCTCGCCGCGGTCTTCTTCACGAACGGCGGGGCGGATGCGGTCGAGAACGCCATCCGGATGGCGCGCGTGCACACCGGCCGCACGAAGGTGCTCTCGCACTACCGGTCGTACCACGGCAACACCGGCGCCGCGATCAACGCCACCGGCGACCACCGCCGCCTCGGCAACGAGTTCGCGCTCGGCCACGTGCACTGCTTCGGGCCGTTCCTCTACCGCTCGGAGTTCTGGGCGACGAGCGAGGAGGAGGAGGGCGAGCGGGCGCTGCAGCACGCGCGCCGCGTGCTCGAGTCGGAGGGCCCGGAGACGTTCGCCGCGATCCTCGTCGAGCCCGTGCCCGGCACCGCCGGCATCCTGGTGCCGCCGCCCGGCTACCTGCAGGGGCTGCGCGAGCTCGCCGACCGCCACGGCATCGTGCTCATCCTCGACGAGGTGATGGCGGGCTTCGGCCGCACCGGCCACTGGTTCGCGCACCAGCACGACGGCGTGCGGCCCGACCTGGTCACCTTCGCGAAGGGCGTGAACTCGGGCTACGTGCCGGTCGGCGGCGTCATCATCGCCGAGCACATCCTCGACACCTTCCGCGAGCGGCCCATCCCCGGCGGCCTGACGTACGCGGGCCACCCGCTCGCCGCGGCCTCGATCGTCGCCACGATCGACGCGATGACCGACGAGCGCATCGTCGAGCGCGCCGCCCACCTCGGCGCCGACATCCTCGGCCCGGGCCTGCGGGCGCTCGCCGAGCGGCACCCGGTCATCGGCGAGGTGCGGGGCCGCGGCTGCTTCTGGGCGCTCGACCTCGTGGCCGACCGCGGCACGCGCGAGCCCGTCGACGCATCCGTCGTCGCGCGGCTGAAGTCCCTGCTGCTCGAGCGCGGCTACGTGCCGTTCACCGCCGACAACCGCATCCACGTGACGCCGCCGCTCGTGATGGGCGACGACGACGCGCGCGCGGGCCTCGCGATCCTCGACGAGGCGCTCGCGGCGCTCGGGTCGCCCTGACCCTCGTCCGTCGACCGGCTCGGTGCGCCGCCGACCGGATCGTCCGCTCGGGCGCGCACCTGGCCGGTCGACGGACGGAGCTCCGCAGCGAACGGCTGGCAGACTGGCCCGCATGAGCATCCACCTGCTGGGCGGCGGCTGGGCCGACGACGAGTCGCGCTGGACCGGCCGCTTCGTCGCCGAGGCCCGCGAGCGCGCCGAGGGCGCCCCCGTCATCGTCTGCGTGCTGTGGGCGAGGACCGAGTCGGAGGGCGCCGGCTGGCACGACGACTACGTCGACGACCTGACGAAGCTCGGCGCCGGCGAGGTGCGCATCGTGCAGCTCAGCCCCGAGCGGCAGTTGCAGCCGACCGACCTCGGCAACGCGGAGGGCATCTTCGTCGGCGGCGGGCTCACGCCCGGCTACCACGCCGCGATCATGCCGGCGGCCGACACGATCCGCGGCCTCGTCGCATCCGGCGTGCCCTACGCGGGCTTCTCGGCCGGCGCGATGATCGCCGGCGATGTTGCGCTGCTCGGCGGCTGGCGCATCGGCGGCGTGCCGGTGTGCGCCGAGACGAGCGGCGAGGGCCTCGACGAGGTGACGCTCGACGCGGGCCTCGGTCTCGTCGACCTCGTCGTCGACGTGCACGCCGCGCAGTACGGCACGCTCTCGCGGGCCGTCGCGATCGTGCACGCGGGGCTCGCCGAGCGGGTGGTGGCGATCGACGAGAACACCTCGCTCATCGTCGGCTCCGGCGGGCTGCAGGTCGCGGGCGACGGCTCCGTCTGGACCGCCGACCGCGCCGGCGACACCGACCGCGTCGCCGTCGGCGTGCTGGCCGCATGACGGCGCGGCCGCTCGCCGAGCTGATCGACCCGGGGTGGGCGGATGCGCTCGCGGGCGTCGAGGAGGTCGTGCACGGCCTCGGCGAACGGCTGCGCGCGGAGGCCGCCGAGGGGCGGCCGTGGCTGCCCGCGGGCGACGCGGTGCTGCGCGCGTTCGCGCAGCCGATGGACGACGTGAAGGTGCTGATCGTCGGCCAGGACCCGTACCCGACGCCGGGGCACCCGATCGGGCTGTCGTTCGCGGTCGAGCGGCACGTGCGCCCGCTGCCGCGCTCGCTGCAGAACATCTACCGCGAGCTGCGCGACGACCTGGGCCACGAGCCGGCCGCCCACGGCGACCTGACCGCGTGGAGCGAGCAGGGCGTGCTGCTGCTGAACCGCGTGCTCACGGTCGGCGCGGGCGCGCCCGCCTCGCACCGCGGCTGGGGCTGGGAGCAGGTGACCGAGGCCGCGATCCGCGCGCTCGTCGCCCGCCGGCGCCCCGACGGCTCGCGCGCGCCGCTCGTCGCGATCCTGTGGGGTGCGCAGGCGCAGTCTCTCGCGCCGCTCCTCGACGACGTGCCGACGATCGCGTCCCCGCACCCGTCGCCGCTGAGCGCGAGCCGCGGCTTCTTCGGCTCGCGGCCCTTCTCGCGCGCCGACGCCGCGCTCGCGGCGCAGGGAGCGGCGCCGGTCGACTGGCGCATCCCGGCCGAGGCCGAGGCGGCCGGCTGATGCTGCCCGAGGAGTACGAGCGCCGCCGCCGCCTGCCCCGCCACCTGCGCGACCCCGAGCACCGCGACCCCGACTTCGCCTTCCGCATCCGGCCCGCCGAGGCGGCCGACCTGCCGGCGATCCGCGACATCTACCGCCACTTCGTGCTCAACTCGACGGTCACCTTCGACGAGCGGCCGAAGACGCTCGGCCAGTGGCGGCGCACGCTGCGGGAGACGGGCGAGCTGCGGCTGCCGTTCCTCGTGGCCGAGAGCGCGACCGGCACGGTGCTCGGCTACGCGCTGACGCAGCCGTGGAAGCAGCGCAGCGCCTACCGCTACACGGTCGAGTCGTCGGTCTACCTCGCGCCGGCGGCCGCCGGCCGCGGCCTCGGCCGCGCCCTCATGGAGGCGCTCATCGAGGCGACCCGCGAGCGCGGCGTGCGCGAGATGATCGCGGTGATCGCCGATCAGGGGGCGGATGCGTCGATCGCGCTGCACGAGCGCCTCGGCTTCGAGGAGATCGGGCGGATGGGCCGGGTCGGCGTGAAGTTCGGGCGCGAGCTCGGGATCGTGCTGCTGCAGAAGTCGTTGCGCAAGCGGCGCTGAGGGTAGCCGCAGGGTTCCGTAACAGCGATTGCGAACGCCGGTCGCGGCGGAGGATGCTGACGCTGAGCGGCGGTGCACCACCGCTGCAGGAAGGTCGTCGCCATGGCCGTCGCGCAGCATCGAGCCCCCACCGTCTTCGCCGTGCCGACCGGGTGGGCGGTCGCCGCCGCGCTCGGCGCGGGCGTGCTCATCGGCGTCCTGCTCGGGGTGCTGTTCTCGCCCGACGCGCAGGGCCTGCAGGTCGGCGTCACGTACGGCGCGATCCTCGGGCTGCCCGCGGCGGTCGCCGTCGTCTTCTCGCGCAGGTCGATGCAGCAGGGCACCCACCTGTGGATGCTCGCCCTCGTCGCGGTGGCCTCGGTCGCGATCATGGCGGCGCTGCTGTTCGCGCTCTCGCAGCTGAGCCTCGCGATGGCGCCGGCGGGCCTCGTGCTCGGCGCCGCGACCGCGATCGTGGCGCTGCTGGTCGGGCTCTGGACGGCGCACCGCAGCGCGTAGGCGCGACGCGGGCCGCGCTCGCCGCGGCGGCCGCTCGCGCCTCGCCGGCGGGCATGGCCGCGCCACAGCGGCCCGCGGGAGACTGAGCGCACCATGCACCGCACCCTCGTCTGGCTCGCCGCGCTCGTGCTGGCGCTGCCGCCGCTCGTCATCGCCGCGAGCTGGGCGGTGCTCGCGCCCGAGCTGCCGAGCCGCATCGCGACCCACTGGTCCGACGCGGGGGTCGCCGACGGCGTCTCGGAGACGACGCCGATGGGCATCGGGCTGCTCGCCGCGACCGGGGCGATGCTCGTCGCGGCGCTCGTGCTCGCGGCGCTGCGCATCGACGACGGGGCGCGTGCCGTGGTGCTGTCGATCATGGCCGGCGTCAGCGCCATGCTCGCGGCCGCCTGGGTGATCTCGGCGGTGACGACGATCGAGGCGGGCAGCGCCGAGCAGGCGGTGCTCGGGCCGTGGCTCGCGCTGCTCCTCGGCTCGGTGCTCCTGCTCGTGGTGCCGTGGCTCATCCACCCTCGCGGCGAGGTGCGGGTGCGCGACACCGATCCGCCGCTGCCGCTCGAGCCGACCGACGCCGAGGGCTGGAGCGCCGACGCGCAGTCGCCCGCATTCTTCCTGCTCGGCATCGCGCTGCTCCTCGGCGGCATCCTCGCGGCGCTGCTGCTCCCGCTCGGCGACGGGCCGGTGGCGCGGGTGCTGCTCGCGCTCGTGCTGCTGCTCGCGGCCGCGGTGGTGATCGGCATCGCCCGCATCCGCGTCGTCGTCGACGCGGACGGGCTGCGCGTGCGCAGCGCCCTGCTCGGCTTCCCGCTGCGGCGCATCCCGACCGCGCGCATC
Organism: Agrococcus sp. GW821-FHT14H11; assembly: GCF_058803545.1. Taxonomy (NCBI): domain Bacteria; kingdom Bacillati; phylum Actinomycetota; class Actinomycetes; order Micrococcales; family Microbacteriaceae; genus Agrococcus; species Agrococcus sp. GW821-FHT14H11. Next base: position 120,531 of record NZ_JBXAPA010000005.1, on the reverse strand, counting down.
CGCGTCGCCGAGGCGAGGCTCGTCGAGCCGCTGCACTGGGGCGGATGGGGCTACCGGGGCCTGCCGGGGCACGTGGCGGTCGTGCTGCGGCGCGGCCCGGGCATCGTCGTCACCACGCGCGAGGGCGCGCGCTTCGCCGTCACCGTCGACGGAGCCCAGGTGGGCGCGGCGGTGCTGGCCGGCGTCGTCGCCCGGCACCGCGCGGGGGAGCGCGAGGCCGACGACGGGCCGTGGGCGCAGCCCGAGCCGTGAGCGTCGGCGCGCCGTGTCGGTGCGCGGTGCCACGATGGACGGCATGACGGAGTTCGAGACCTGGCGGGCGTCGCGGGAGCAGGCAGACGTGAGCGCAGCGGCGGCGGCCGCGGCCGACGACGTGCGCGCGACGGTCACCGACCTGGGCCCCGGCTTCTGGATGGTGTCGGTCGCGGGCGCCACGCGCGGCTTCATCACGCAGATCGAGGTGAAGGGCGGGGTGCGCTTCGAGGCGCGCCTGCGCCACGTGAACCCCGGCCAGGGCACGCGCATCGGCGAGTACTGGGAGATCGAGAAGGCGGTGCTCGCGATCCTCGCCGAGCCGTCGCGGGTCGTCGGCCGCGACCCGTTCCGCGAGCTGACGAACTACGCGACCCGCGACGAGATGCGCGAGCGCACCGAGCGCAGGCGCCTGCAGCGGCGCGCGGGCAGGTACTTCGGGTGAGCGCGCTCCACGAGCTGGGCGCCCTCGACCTCTGGCGGCTCCTCCACGCGCGCGACGTGAGCGCCGTCGAGGTCGCGCAGCACTTCCTCGAGCGCATCGAGCGCGTCGACGACGCGCACGCCTTCGTGCACGTCGACGCCGAGCTCGCGCTCGCCCGCGCCCGAGCCGTCGACGACGCAGACGACCGCACCGGGCTCATCCACGGACTGCCCTTCGCCGACAAGGACCTCACGCAGCGCGCCGGGCAGCCGGCGACGTTCGCGAGCCGCTGGATGGCCGGCAACGTCGCCGACGCGACCGACCCGGTCGCGTCGGTGCTCGACGACGCGGGCGGCGTCACGCTCGGCCGCACCGCCGCGCCCGAGCTCGGCTTCGCCGGCTACACCCGCTCGGCGCTGCACGGGCCCACGACGCTGCCGGGCCATCCCGGGCTCCATGCGGGCGGCTCCTCGGGCGGCGCCGCGGCGGCCGTCGCGCAGGGGCTGCTGCCGTTCGCGCCCGGCTCCGACGGCGGCGGCTCCATCCGCATCCCGGCCGCCACGTGCGGTCTCGTGGGGCTGAAGCCCACCCGCGGCCGCATCCCCGCGCAGGGCGGCGTCGGCACGATCGGCGGGCTCGTCACCGCCGGCGCGATCGCGCGCTCGGTCATCGATGTCGCGCTCCTGACCGACGCGCTCATCGGCCGCGTCAACGGCGTCGCGCCGCACGGGCTCACGCTCCGCGCGCCCGAGCGCGACGACGGCTCGCTGCTCGCCGGGGCGGTGCGCGGCGAGGGGCGCTACCGCATCGCGGTCATGACCGGCGGCACGCCCTGGGACGAGACCGACGACATCCGCATCTCGCCCGAGGCCACGGCCGCCGTCGACGCGACCGTCGCGGCGCTGACCGCCTTCGGGCACGAGGTGGGCGAGGTGGCGCTGCCGGATGCGTCGGGGTACCCCGAGGCGTTCACGGCGCTCTGGCGAGGCGGTGCGGCAGCCGCGCCCATCGCGCGCGAGCGCCGGCACCTGCTCGAGCCGCTCGCGCGCTGGATCGTCGAGACGAGCGACGGGCTCACCGCCGGCGGGCTCGCGCGGGCCCAGCTGTGGGCGACCGCCTTCGAGCGGCGCGTGCTGGCGGCGTTCGCGCCGTGGGACGCCGTGCTCACGCCGGCGACGGCGCTCACGCCGCGCCCCCTCGACTGGTACCCGGAGGACGGCGAGGCCGACTTCCGGCACCAGGTGCTCCACACCCCGCACACGTCGTTCGTCAACGTGACGGGGCTGCCGGCGATCGCGCTGCCGGTGCACCGCACCACCGAGGGGCTGCCGATGGGCGTGCAGCTGATCGGCAGGCCGGGGGAGGAGGCGACGCTGCTCGCCATCGGCCGCCAGCTCGAGCGGCGCATCCCCTGGACGCAGCGCGTCGTCGACGCGATGCGGCCCTAGGCCGGGGGCTCGACCGGGCGGCCGCCTGTGCGCCTGGCGGCGCGCCCGCCAGGTCGTCGCGCCGGCTTCGGCAGGTAGCCGCCCTTCACGAGGTCCGCCTCGATCTCGAAGCGGTTGCGCAGGCCGTCCTGGCCGGCGGCGAGGTACATCGGGATGAACCACAGCCCGTAGCGCTCCCACTGGCGCCGGTGCACGTCCTCGTGCTCGAGGATCTCGGGCGAGAGGGCGCTGCGGGTGAGGAAGGTCGCGCCGATCGTCGTGCCGCCGCGGCCGAAGGCCCACGTGGGCAGCCCCGAGATGACGGTGAGCTCGCCCACCTGCCGCTCCTCGCCGCCGAGCAGCCGACCCCAGAGGCGCGCCGCGCGCGTCGCGAAGCGGTGCCCGGCGCGCGCCACCGGCGGCGCCGTGAGCGCCCGGAGCGCGGGCCCCGAGGCCGAGCGGCCGAGCGCGCCGATCGCGGCCCCGACCGCGCGGAGCGGGCCCGGTCGCGAATCTGCCATGCGGCCGACGATAGCGCCCGGATACGCTGGGTGCATGCGCCAGGAGCCGTACGGCCACACCCCTGGGACGCCCCTCAGGATCGCGATCGTGTCGATGCACACGTCGCCGGCCGACCGCCCGGGGAAGGGCGACGCGGGCGGGCTGAACGTGCTCGTGCTCGAGAGCGCGATGGCGCTCGCCGGCCGCGGCAACCACGTCGACGTCTTCACCCGCTCGGTCGGCGCCCCGCACGCGCACTCGCTCGCGCCCGGCGTCACGCTCTACGCGCTCGAGACGGGCGGCGGCATCGTGCGCAAGCATGAGCTGCCCAACCTCGCCGACGCCTTCGGCGACCAGCTCCAGCGCGCGGCGCTCGCGGCGACGGATCCGTACGACGTGATCCACGCGCACTACTGGCTCTCCGGGCTCGCGGCGCTGCCCGTCTCGCTCTCGCTCGGCATCCCGATCGTGCAGACGTTCCACACGCTCGCCGAGGAGAAGAACCGCCGCCTCGCCGACGGCGACCGGCCCGAGCCCGAGCGCCGCCTCCTCACCGAGCGGTACCTCGCGAGCGAGGTCGACGCGATCGCAGCCGTCTCGCGCGCCGAGATCGACGTGCTGTGCGACGGCGTCGGCGCACCCGCCGAGCGCGTCTGGCTCGTACCGCCCGCGGTCGACACGACCGTCTTCCACCCCGCGCCCGTCTCCTCGCGCGAGGCGGTGCGCGCACGGCTCGGGGTGCGCGCCGACGACGGGCTCGTCGTGTGCGTCGGCCGGGTGCAGGCGGCGAAGGGCCAGGACCTCGCGGTGCGGATGCTGCCGCACCTGCCGGGCGCGGTGCTCGTGCTCGCGGGCGACGCGACGCCCGGCTCGGAGCGCTACCTCGAGTCGCTGCACGACCTCGCGCGCGAGCTCGGCGTCACCGACCGCGTCCGTCACATCGGCAGCCTCGAGCGGCCGGCGCTCGCGCAGCTGCTCGACGCGGCCGACGTCGTCGTGGTGCCCAGCCGCACGGAGTCGTTCGGCCTGGTGCCGCTCGAGGCCGCCGCGAGCGGCACCCCGGTCGTCGCGGCGCGCGTGGGGGGCCTCATGGAGTCGGTCATCGACGGCGAGACGGGCGTGCTCGTCGACGGGCGCGACCCGGCCGAGTGGGCGGAGGCGGTGGGCGCGATCCTCGACGATGTCGACCTGCAGCTCGAGTTCGGCCTCGCCGGCCGCCGCGCCGCGAGCCGCCGCGACTGGCAGGACGTCGCGCACGAGCTCGAGGACGTCTACCGCGCGACCGCGGCGGCGCGGGCGCTGTAGCAGGTCGGCGCGCTGCAGCGCCGCCGTCCGGCGTCAGCTCCCCTCGAACGCGACGGGTGTCCCCGTCAGGTACGACTCCGCGGCGCGCCGCGCATCGCCGGTCGCGGCGAGCCGCTGCACGGCGGGCAGCAGCCCGGCCACCGCATCCGTCGTCGCCGGCTGCGCCGCCCGGGCGGCGGCGAGCGTCGCCTGCACCGCGAGCGGCGCCTGCGCCGCGACGCGCTCGGCGAGCGCGAGCGCGCGCTCGAGCTCGGTGCCGTGGGGCACGACCTCCTGCACGAGCCCGATCCGCAGCGCCTCGGCGGCGTCGAAGCGGTCGCCGGTGAGCATCCAGCGCATGGCGTCGCCCCAGCCGAGCCGCGGGAAGCGCACCGTCGCGCCGCCGAAGGGCATGATGCCTCGCGCCACCTCGAGCTGCGCGAAGACCGTCGAGTCGGCGGCCACGACCACGTCGCTCGCGAGCGCGAGCTCGATGCCGAGCGTGAAGCACGTGCCCTGCACCGCGAGCACGACGGGCTTCGACACCGGCCGCGTCTGCAGGCCCCACGGGTCGAGCCCGCCCTCGGGCACGAGCTCCGGCCTTCCGGTCGCGATCCGAGGCGCGATGTCGGCGAGGTCGAGGCCGGCGGTGAAGTGGTCGCCCGCGGCCGAGACGACGCCGACCCGCAGCGCCGGGTCGCGGTCGAGCTCGCCGTACGCGAGCGCGAGCTCGTGCAGCATGCGCTGGTCGGCGGCGTTGCGCTTGCCGACCCGATCGAGCCGGATGTGGAGGATGGGTCCGCGCCGCTCGAGGGCGACGCGCGGTGTCGTGTCGGTCACGCCGTCAACCTAGCCCGGGCAGGCGAGGAGGGTGCGGACCATCGTCCGCCCCCTCCAAGGCCGTGCGCGCGAGCGCGCGATCAGCGGTCGACGACCTCCGCCTCGACGTGGTCGCCCGCGCCCTGCGAGCCGCCCTGCGAGCCGCCGAGGGCCGCGTTGGCGCCGGAGCCCAGCTGCCCCTGCGCGCCGCCGTGCTTGAGCGCGGCGAGGCGCGCCTCGATCTCGGTCTCGCGACCGACGTCCTCGAGCGCCTCGAACTGCGCGTCGAGCGTCGAGGCGGCGAGCTCCTGCTGGCCCATGACCTTGGCCTCCTCGCGACGGATCTTCTCCTCGAATCGGCCGATCTCGCTCGTGGGGTCGAGGATGTCGATCGACTTCACCGCGTCGTGCACCTGCGACTGCGCGTCGGCGACCTTGGCGCGCGCGATCAGCTCGGAGCGCTTCGACTTCAGCTGGTCGAGCTTGCCCTTCATCGTCTCGAGGCCGGTCTTCAGCTTGTCGACGACCTCGTTCTGCGACTGGATCGACGGCTCGGCAGCGCGGGCCTCCGACTCCGACTGCATCTGCTTGCCGATGGCGACCTTGGCGAGGTTGTCGAACTTCGCCGCGTCGGCCGGGTGCTCGGCGCGCATCTCGTCGGCGCGCTGCGAGGCGGCGAGCGCCTTGCGGCCCCAGTCCTCGGCGGCGCGCACGTCCTCCTGGTAGTCCTGCTCCTGCAGGCGCAGGTTGCCGATGGTCTGGGCGATGGCGGCCTCGGCCTCGGCGATCGAGTTCGTGTAGTCGCGAACCATCTGGTCGAGCATCTTCTCGGGGTCCTCGGCCTGGTCGAGGAGCGCGTTGATGTTGGCCTTCGCGAGCTGCGCGATGCGGCCGAGGATGGACTGCTTGGACATGGTGTTCCTTCCTGCGGGTGCCGCCTGAGCGGCCGGTCGTCGTGTGATGGACAGTGGTGTGGGATGCGCTGCGCGGCCCGGGCGGGCCGGCGTCAGTCGCCGAAGGAGCCGCCTCCGCCGCCGAAGCCGCCGCCTCCGCCGCCGAAGCCGCCCCCGAAGAAGCCGCCGCCTCCGCCGCCGAACGAGCCGCCGCCGCCGGAGAAGAGGTCGCCGAGGCCGCCGCCCCCGCCGCCGGAGCCGTCCGCGAAGGGGTCGCTGTACTGGCCGGGCGCAGCGCCGCCGGCGTGGCCGCCGCCCGAGAGCATGTCGCCGAGGATGTAGCCGAGCAGGCCGCCCGTGAGCATGTCCTGCCCGCGCCCGCCCTGGCGGTAGTAGGGGTTGCGGGGCTGGCCGCCCCAGCCGCCGACGTCGCCCGAGGCATCCTGCATCGCCTGCTCGGCGTGCTCGGAGGCCGCCTGCGCGTACTGCGCGGCCGTGTGCGGGTCGGCCTCGCGGAGCCGCAGCGCCTGCGCGAGCTCCTGCTGCGCGGTCGAGAGCAGCTGGCGCGCGTGCATGCCGACGCCGATGCGGCGGGTGTGGATGAAGTCCTCGGCGCGGTCGATGTTGGCGCGCGCCGACTCGATCCAGCGATCCAGCGTCATCTGCTGCCGCTGCACCTGCGCGCCGCCCTCGCGCAGCTGGCCGGCCGCCTCGTCGAGGCGCTGGTTGGCGCGCTGCAGGTTGCTCAGCACGGTGAGCGTGTCGGTGGGGCGCCGCTGGGCGATGGCCACCTGCTCCTCGACGTGGTGGATGAGCGGGGCCAGGTCGATCGTCGACGTGCTGCGGAGCGTCTTGGCCGCCGCGATGTCGCCGATGGAGTCCTGCACGAGCTCGCCGAGCTGCTGCCTCGAGTGCTCGAGGTCGCGCTCGGCGCGCTCGACCGCGGCGAGCAGCCCGGAGGCCTGCGCGAGGGCAGCCTCGGCGGCGTGCACGGCGAGCGCGGCGTTGGCGCCGTTGCCCGCCTGCACGGCGTCGCGGCCGGCCGCGAGCGACTGGTCGATGTTGGGCAGCTGCCGCTCGGCGCCGGCGATGTTCTCGCGCACGGGGTCGATCGAGGCGCCCGAGTGCAGGTCGTCGAGCCGGTCGAGGATCTGCCGCGCGCTCGCGATGCGGCCGTCGAGCGCCCGCCTCGACTGCGCGACCGTCTCGAGCACCTGGGGCGCGTTCTGCTCGAGGTTGCGCAGCTGCTCGAAGGAGGTGGCGTGGCTCGCGAGCTCGCGGCCCGCGCCCTCGGTGATCTGCAGGATGCGGCTCGACCAGTCGTGGCGCTCCTGGTCGCTGTCGGGGAACGCGTCGTCGAGCTGCTGCTGCAGCCCGAAGGCCTCCGCGAGCCCGCCCTTCGCCTTCTCGAGCGCCTGCCGGTAGGGCGCGACGGCCTCCTCGCCGAACTGCGCGTTCGCGAATGCGAGCTCCTGCTCGCTCTGCTGCACGGTGTCGTCGAGCTGCACGAGCGCGATGTCGGCGCGCTGCTTGAGCTCCTCGAGGCTCAGCTGCTGCTGCTGCACGGCGGCCTGCTCGCCGCGGCGCTTGCGGTTCGCGCGCACGCCGCGCGAGATCGCCCACGCGCCGCCGCCGACGACGGCCGCGCCGCCGACGAGCGCCACGACCGGCCAGACGGCCGAGCCGTCGACGTTGACGTCGGTGCCCCCGTCCCCGCCGCCCTCGTTCGCCGCGATCTGGTCGCTGAACTGCGTGATGCCGCCGGCGAAGTCGCCCGAGTTGAGGGCCGGCAGCAGCACGCCCTGCAGCGCGTCGTTCACCTGGGAGGTGTCGCGCGGGAAGCCGTTCGCGACCGAGTAGGCGTACTGCCCGTCGTCGACCGCGATCGCGAGCAGCATCGACGACTGGTCGAGCCCGCTCTGCTCGGCGCTCGTGTTGGCCCACTCGTCGCGCGCCATGCCGTCGAAGGAGTCGACGAAGACCGCGTACACGTCGGCGTCGCTCTCGGCATTGTTGCGCTCGAGGTGCTCGGCGATCTCGGCGGCGTCGGCCGAGAGCTGCCCGGTCGTGTCGACGAAGACGTCGCCGCCCAGGTCGACGGGCGCCTCGGTGGCGAGCGAGCCGGCAGAGAGCCCCAGGAGCCCGGCGGCACCGAGTGCCACCACCGCGAACGGGCGGACGATCCGGACCTGCATCTGCGCTCCCTTGCGGCCGGCCTGTCGGGCTGCCGACTCGGCGCGAGTCTAGCCAGCGGATCTGGCCGCGAGCCTGGGAGATCGCGCCGACGGTGGCGCTCTCAGCGAACGTCCTCCCAGGGCTCGCCCACGACCGCGACCGGCGCCGACCCGTCGAGCGCGACGAGCGCGACGGGGGAGGGGCCGGATGGCGTCCCGGGCCCGCACGCGTCGGCCGCGAGCACGCCGGTGGTCACCCCGAGCACTCCCGCGGCGCCGCCCGCCAGGCGCGCGTCCTGCTCGGTGGTGCCGGCCGTCGCTCGCGCGACGCCGCCGTCGACGACGAGCGCGTCGACGTCGACGAACGTCGCGACGGCGGCCGTGAGCCCCGCGCCCCGCGCCTCGACCCGACCCGGGGGCACCACCGACGCATCCGCCGGGTCCTCGAGGAACCGGAGCGCGAGGCCCACGTCGCCGGCGCGGGTGAGCCCGCACAGCTCGATCGGCGCCGACTCCTCGGCGCCGGCACCGCTGTCGCCCGGCGCGCCCTCGGCCTCGGCGCTCGGCTGCGCCGCCTCGGGGGCCGCGCGGCCGTCGTCGCCTTCGCTGAGCACCGACGAGTCGCTGGAGGGCGACAGCGGCGTGAGCCCGGGCGTCACGAACGGCGCGACGATCAGCACGCCCGCGCCGGTCGCAGCGGCCGTGAGCGCCGCGACCTTCGGGCGGCGCCGCCGCTTCGCGCCGTCGATCGCGGCGGCCGCGTCGAGCCTCGCGCGCGGCGCGGGGATCTCCTGCAGCCGCCGCCGCAGCTCGTCGTCGCTCACGGCCTGCCCCTCTCGTCGCGCTGCCCGCGCTCCTGCTCCCGCTCGAGCATCCCGCGCAGCTTGCCGAGCGCATCCGACAGGTAGCGCTTCACCGCGCCCGCCGAGATGCCGAGCTCGGCGGCCACCTGCTCGACGGTGCGGTCCTCGTCGTAGCGCAGCACGACGCACGCGCGCTCGCGCGGCGTGAGCCGCTGCAGCCGGTGCGCCATGTCGAGCCGCTCTCCGGTGAGCGTCGAGCCCGAGTCGACCCGCTCGCGATCGACGACGAGCGGCGCGATCCGCCGCCACCGCTGGCCGCGCCGGGCGCGGTCGAGGAACCGGTTCGCGATCGCGCGCCGCACGTAGGCCTCGGCCTGCTCGACCTCGAAGCCGTTGCGCAGCCGGCCGAAGGTCGCCGTCAGGGCGTCCTGCACCATGTCGCGGGCCTCCTCCTCGTCACCGGTCAGGAGCATCGCGTAGCGCACGAGCGCCTCGCCGCGCTGGGCGACGAGCTCGGCGACGACCAGCTCCCAGCCGGCTGCCACGCGAGTCTCCCTCTGCTCTCTAGGACGAACGACGGCCGTCGACGGTTGGGGTCAGGCCTCGCGCGCCGGCGCGGCGTCGCGGTCGGCCACGCGCATGCGCTCGGCGAGGGCGGGGTGGGATGCGTCGAGGTGCGCGAGCACGGAGGCCCGGGTGCTGGCCGACTTGTTCTGGCTCATCTTCGACTTCGCGTCGAAGGAGCGCACGCGCAGCCGCAGCCCGACCGTCCCCATCGCCATGCCGCGATTGCCGTCGTCGTCGATGTCGAGCGCCACGCCGCCCTCGGGCGCGTACCGCGACTCGAAGTGCGCGACGAGCTTCCGGAGCGTGCGCATGTTCGCGTCCGCGTCGAGCACCTCGACGTCGCACGTCATGCTCGCCATCTCGAAGTTCCACGTAGGGATCTGCCCCGCATCGGCCCCGACGTACCACGACGGCGAGATGTACCCGTGCTCGCCCTGCGCGACCACGAGCATCCGGTGCTCGCCGGGCTCGAGCAGCCCGTGCAGACGCGCGTCGGCGCGGCCGAGGTGCGTCACGAGCACGAGCCCGTCGCCCTCGTGCTCGTCGTCGAGCAGCACGGGGGAGGGGGATGCGACGGGTCCGGACGCGGGATGCGACACCAGCAGCATCCACGCCGCGCGCGCGACGAGGTCGCGCACCTCGGCCTCGCCGATGCGGTAGAGCGGATTCGGCTGCATGCGCCCCATCCTCCACCACCCGCCGCGGAGAGGGGGCGCGCGCGCCGCGCGCGCCTCCTCGCCGCCCCTCCGCCGCCCATCCGCAGATATAGGGCCAACGGCTCGAATGCCGCCCCGATGAGCGCCACTGTCCCTGTATCTGCGCACGGTCTGCGCCGACGCAGGCATGCGCATCCGCCCGCGCCGCCGCGCGCGGCCGTCCACAGCTGCCGCCACCCTCCGCTCGCGCTGCGCGGAGCGCGCGGCATCCTGCGCGGATGCGCCCCTCGACCCCGCTCCCCGAGCCGTTCGATCTCGGCGCGTTCCGCGTCGGCGAGGCGCTCGACGAGGGCATCGGGCGCGGCCGACTGCGCGGCTCCGACCTCGAGGCGCCCTTCCGCGGCGTGCGATCGCGCCCCATCACCGACGTCCAGGCGCTCGCGCTCGCCTACGCGGCGGCGATGCCGTCGCACCAGCTCTTCGGCGGCATCACCGCCGCCCGGCTCTGGGGCCTCCCCATCGCCGAGCGGTGGTCGCGCGGCGAGCCGCTCGTCGTCGCCAGGCCGCATCGCACCGCGCCCAGCGTCGTGCCCGGCACGCGACACATCGCCTTCGACCCGTCGCGGCTGCGGTCCACCGAGCTCGAGGGGCTCCGGCTCCTCGGCCCGCTCGCGACCGCGATCACGCTCGCGCGCGAGCTGCCCCACGAGGCGCTCGTGCAGGTCGCCGATGCGCTGCTCACGCCGTCGCGCTCCTACCCGGGCCTGCGACTGGAGCGGAAGCCCGAGCGCGGCTATGCCACCCCACAGGAGCTCGACGACTTCATCGCTCGATGTGCGGGGCTGGCCGGGGTCGCGGCGCTGCGCGCTGCCGCGGCGGATGCGCGGGTCGGCGTCGACTCGAGGTTCGAGACGATCACGCGGCTGCTGATGGTCGAGGCGGGGCTGCCCGAGCCGGTCGTGCACCCGCCTGTCGTCGTCGACGGAGAGGAGTGGCACCCGGACCTCGGCTACCCGGAGCTGCGGATCGCGATCGAGTTCGAGGGCGACGGCCACCGCGACGAGCGGCAGTGGCACGTCGACATCGATCGCTACGCGCGCTTCGAGGCAGCCGGATGGACGACCGTGCGGGTCACGCGCAAGCACATGGCACGCCGTGGCGCGCACGTCGTGGAGCGCGTGCGCGCAGCGCGCGCCCGACGCGAGTGACGCATCCGCCCCCTCCGTGCTTCTCGGCCATCACAAATGCAGGGCCAGTGGCTCCGACCCTCGCGGGATGGGAGCCACTGGCCCTACATCTGCAGCGGGCGGCGCGGCCCGCGCGGCTCAGACCGCGACGGGCTGCTGCTGCGCGTGCTGCGCCTGCTGCACGTGCTCGAGGCGCCACCGCACGTGGTTCAGCTGGCGCACGAGGCCCGTGGGCAGCGCGCGGCCGAACTGGCCGAAGAAGGCCTCGACGTCGACGAGCTCCGACAGCCACGCCTTCGGGTCGATCTCGAAGAGCTCATCCATCACGGCCTCGTCGATGTCGAGCCCGTCGAGGTTCAGCGCGCCCTCGGCAGGCAGCACGCCCACGGCGGTGTCGACGCCCGGCGAGGTGCCGGCCACGCGGCCCGCGATCCACTCGAGCACCCGCGCGTTCTCGCCGAAGCCCGGCCACAGGAATCCGCCGTCCTCGTCGCGACGGAACCAGTTGACCGAGAAGATCTTGGGCGCGTGGCGGCCGAGGCGGTGCCCCATGTCGATCCAGTGCGTGAAGTAGTCGCCCATGTTGTAGCCGCAGAAGGGCAGCATCGCGAACGGGTCGCGGCGGATCTCGCCCACCGGGCCCTCGGCGGCGGCCGTCTGCTGGCTCGACACCGTCGCGCCGACGTAGACGCCGTGCTCCCAGTCGCGCGCCTGCAGCACGAGCGGCACCTGCGTCGGGCGGCGGCCGCCGAAGATGATCGCGTCGAGCGGCACGCCCTCGGGCGCGTCCCAGTCGGGCGCGATCGACGGCGCCTGCTCGGCGCGGACGGTGAAGCGGGCGTTGGGGTGGGCAGCCGGGCCGTTGGCCGGGTCGTAGGGGCGGCCCTGCCAGTCGATGAGGCCCTCGGGGACATCCTTCGTCATCCCCTCCCACCACACGTCGCCGTCGGGCGTCATCGCCACGTTCGTGAAGATCGTGTCGTGGTCCATCATCGCCATCGCGGTCGCGTTGGTGGCCTCGCTCGTGCCGGGCGCGACGCCGAAGAAGCCGTTCTCGGGGTTGATGGCCCACAGCCGCCCATCGGGTCCGGGACGCATCCAGACGATGTCGTCGCCGAGCGTCTCGACCGTCCAGCCGGGGATCGTCGGCTGCAGCATCGCGAGGTTGGTCTTCCCGCACGCGGAGGGGAAGGCGCCGGCCAGGTGGATCTGGCGGCCGTCGTCGTGCTTCATGCGCAGCAGCAGCATGTGCTCGGCGAGCCAGCCCTCGTCTCGTGCCTGCACCGAGGCGATGCGCAGCGCGAAGCACTTCTTCGCCAGCAGCGCGTTGCCGCCGTAGGCCGAGCCGAACGACCAGATCTCGCGGGTCTCCGGGAAGTGCGAGATGTAGCGCGTGGGGTTGCACGGCCACGGCACGTCCTGCTGGCCGTCGGCGAGCGGCGCGCCGATCGAGTGCACCGCCGGCACCCAGTCGCTCGTGCCGTGCATCGCCTCGAGCGCCGCCGTGCCGACGCGCGTCATGTAGTGCATGGATGCGACGACGTACGGGGAGTCGGTGATCTCGATGCCGAGCTTCGAGATCGGGCCGCCGACCGGTCCCATCGAGAAGGGAATGACGTACATCGTGCGGCCGCGCATGGCGCCGTCGAACAGGCCGCCGAGCACCTGCCGCATCGAGGCCGGGTCGCGCCAGTTGTTCGTGGGGCCGGCGTCCTCGGCGTCGTCGGCGCAGATGAAGGTGCGGTCCTCCATGCGGGCGACGTCGTCGGGGTTCGAGCGGGCGAGGTAGCTGCCGGGCCGCTTCGGCACGGGCACGATCGTGCCCGCCTCGAGCATGAGGTCGATGAGGCGCTGCAGCTCCTCCTGCGAGCCGTCGCACCAGACGATGTCGCGGGGCTCGGTGAGCTCGGCGACGCTCGCGACCCACGAGACGACGCCCGGGTCGGCGCCCTCGGGCGCGCCGACGCGCTTGGGCTTCACGGGCTTGGCGGATGCGCGAGTCGGGGCGGCGGGGAGGATCGTCATGGTTCGAGTCTCACCCGCGCCCGAGCCCCGAAGGCGAGCGAGAGCCAGAAGGAACCGCGCATTCTTCCTTTCGACGAAACTTGCGCCCCGAAGCGCCCCTCGCGGAGGTCATCGAGGCCGGTCGCGGCTCCCATGGCGAAGATTCGCCAGATGTTTCGTACACTGGTCGCATGGTCGACGCAGCAGTCCTCGGGCACCGCATCCGGCACTTCCGCACCGCCGCCGAGCTCACGCTCGACGCGCTGGGGGAGCGCATCGGGCTCGCGGGCAGCCAGCTCTCCCTCATCGAGAACGGGCACCGGGAGCCGAAGCTCAGCCACCTGCAGGCGATCGCCGAGGTGCTGCAGGTGCCCACCGCGCAGCTGCTCGACCCCGAGCCGCCGAGCGAGCGCTCCCGGCTCGAGCTCGACCTGCAGCGGCTGCAGGAGGGCGCGAGCTACAAGCGGCTCGGACTGCCGACCGTGCGCCCGACGCGCTCGATGGGCGACGACCAGCTGCGCGCGCTCGTCGGCCTGCACCGCGAGCTCGACCGCCGTGCCCGCGAGGCGATCGCCACCCCCGAGCAGGCTCGGCGCGACGCGACCGCGCTGCGGCTGCGCATGCGCGAGCAGGCAAACTCGCTGCCGCACATCGACGAGCTCGCCGACGAGCAGCTGCGGGCCGTCGGCTACGAGGGCGGCAGCCTCACGCACCGCACGGTGAGCGAGATGGCGGCGCGCCTCGGCTTCGAGCTCGTCTACGTCACCGACCTGCCGCACTCGACGCGCTCGGTCACCGATCTCGAGAACGGCCGCATCTACCTGCCGCCGGCCTCGATCCCGGGTGGCCACGGACTCCGCTCGATGGCGCTGCAGGCGCTCGCCCACCGGCTGCTCGGGCACCACGAGCCGCGCGACTACAGCGAGTTCCTGCAGCAGCGGCTCGAGATCAACTACTTCGCCGCCGCGACGCTCATGCCCCGGTCGCGCGCGATCGAGTACCTGCGCAAGGCGAAGAAGGAGCGGAACCTCGCGGTCGAGGACTTCCGCGACGCGTTCGGCGTCACGCACGAGACTGCGGCGATGCGCTTCACGAACCTCGCCACGACGCACCTCGACCTGCGCGTGCACTTCCTGCGGGTCGCCGAGGACGGCGCGCTCTCGCGCGTCTACGAGAACGACGGCATGCCCATCCCGGTCGACGCATCCGGCCACGCCGAGGGCCAGGTCGTGTGCCGCAAGTTCGCCGCCCGCAGCGCCTTCGAGCGCACATCGCGGACGACGGAGTTCTACCAGTACACCGACACGCCCGTGGGCACCTTCTGGTGCTCGACGCAGATCGGCGCGGGCACCGACGGCGAGTTCTCGATCTCGTTCGGCGTGCGGTTCGACGACGCGAAGTACTTCCGCGGCGCCCAGACGGCGTTCCGCCAGACCTCGACCTGCCCCGACGAGCGGTGCTGCGCCCGCCCCGACGACGCGCTGCAGCGGCGCTGGCGCAACAACGCGTGGGCGTCGGCGCGCATGCACCAGCACACGCTCGCGCCGCTGCCGTCGGGCACCTACCCGGGCGTCGACGACGCGGAGCTCTACGAGTTCCTGGAGCGGCACGCACCGGTGCTCTGACCCGGGCTCGAGGCTCTTGGCACGGCATCCTGCCCGGCCGTAGCCTGGAGGCGCCACGTCGACCGGAGGAGCCGACATGACCCGCGAGCAGCACGGACTCGATTCGCCCGACGAGACGCTGCGCCGCGGCGCGGCCCATCTCGCGAAGCTCCATCCCGAGCTCGAGCCGACCCTCATCGAGCGCATCGTCTTCGAGTCGCACGCGACGCTCGCCCGTGGGGCGCGCATCCGCACCCACCTCCCGGCGCTCGCGCTGAAGTTCGCCGCGGACCGCCTCAAGGCGCTGGAGGCGGGCGAGGGGCGCCGCGAGGATGGCGCGCCGCTGCGCGTGCTCGTCGAGTCGATCCGCAACGACGGCATCTCGCAGATGGCCGCCGCCTACCTCAACGCGCTGAGCGACGGGCGCGTCGAGGCGCTCTCGGCCGCCCTGAACCCCGCCGACGAGGTGCTGCGCACCGTCGTCGGGGTGATGGAGGAGGACGGCGTGCCGCTGACCGAGAGCTACCCGAAGCCCGTCACCGACGACGTCGCGCGGGCCGCCGACGTCATCATCACGATGCTCATCGACCACCCGTTCGAGCTGCAGCCCGAGCAGCAGGTGCTCTCGTGGGACTTCGACGACCCGGCCGGGCTCTCGACCGACGAGGTACGGCGCATCCGCGACCGCGTGCGGCGGCAGGTGCAGGAGTACCTCGACGCGCTGGAGGGCTAGGCGTCGCCGCCGGGCGGGCGCCAGCGGCTCAGCCGGCGAGCGCTCCCGCGAGGATGCCGGCGTAGGCCCGCTGCCCGGCCGCGTTCAGGTGGAAGCTGCGGTCGAAGGTCGCGACGCCCGAGACGAGGCCGCTGATCCAGCGGTCGCCGGTGTCGCACAGCCCGTGCCCGTCGAAGGCAGCCGTGACGTCGACGTAGGCGACGCCCGGGTCGCCGGTGCTCGTCGCGTAGAGGGCGACGCCGCCGGCGATGAGCGCGTTCACGCCGGTGATGGCCTGGTTGATCGCCCCGGCCTCGGCTGCGCTGAACGTCACGCGCGTGCCCTGGTAGGCGCCGACCGTGCAGGTGCCGCTCACGTCGCCGAACAGGTGCGGATAGCCGGTGACGAGGATCTGCGCGGCCGGCGCCTGCTGCCGGATCGCTCCGAGCAGCTGCGCGATGTCGAGCGGGAGCGAGGCGAGGTCGGCGGCGGCGGCCTGCACCGCGGCAGCGCAGGTCAGATCGCCGCCCGTAGCGCAGGCGAGCAGCACGCCCTGCCAGTCGGCGTCGTTCACGCCGACGGTCAGCGTCACGAGGCGCGTCGCCGGGCCGAGGTCGCCGAGCTGCCCGCTGAGCACGTCGGCGGTGCTCGCGCCCGCGCATGCGCTCGAGGCCACGCCGCCGAGGCTCGCGCCGAGGAGCTCGGGGTACGCCCTGGCCGAGCGCAGGCAGTCGGCGTCGAGGTAGGGCAGGTTGCCCGTGCCGGCCGCCTCGGAGTCGCCGAGCGCGACGTAGGCGGCGCCGTCCGGAGGCTCGACGGCGGATGCGGGTGTCGCCGCTGCGAGGAGGCCGAGGCCCAAGGTCATGGTCGCCAGGATCGCGAGCGCACGTCGTCGCATGGTCTGCCCCTTCGCATCGGATTCCGAACGGTGTTGCGGAATGCTGCTGATGCTAGACCCGCCACGGTTGCGCCACCAGGGACCGCATGGCGCGGCCGCGCCCGGACACGCGAAGAGCGCCGGCCCCGCAGGGCCGGCGCTCCCGGAGCGGATCGGGCTCAGACCAGCGAGTAGCCGGCCTCCGAGACCGCGGCGCGCACGTCCTCGACGCGCAGCGGGCTGTCGGACGCGACGGTGACGGTCGAGCGGCCGCCGGGCACGAGCGCCACGTCGACGCCCTCGACGCCGGCGAGGCCCGAGATCTCCTCGGTCACCGACGAGACGCAGTGGCCGCAGGTCATGCCCTCGACCTCGAAGGTCTGCGACGTCGCGGCCGATTGGGCCGACGCATCCGTCGTCGAGCAGGCGCCGCCGCCGCAGCAGCCGCCGGCCTGGGGCTCGGGGGTGGAGGTGATCTCGATGTCCTGCAGCATGGTGTCCTTCCGGTGGTGGATGCTTCGGGGTATCAGGAGCGCACGAGGCGCGCGATGGCGGCGCTCGCCTCGGCGAGCTTCGCCTCGGCGACCGGGCCGCCCATGGAGGAGGCCTCGGCGACGCAGTGCGCGAGGTGATCCTCGAGCAGTTGCAGCGCCACGGTCTCGAGCGCCTTCGTGGCGGCCGAGACCTGCGTGAGGATGTCGATGCAGTACTTGTCCTCGTCGACCATGCGGGCGACGCCGCGCACCTGGCCCTCGGCGCGACGGAGCCGCTTGAGGAGGGCGTCCTTGTCGGCCGTGTAGCCGTGGGTGGTGTGCGTGCTCATGATGCGACGATGATACCCCGGAGGGGTATCTCCCGGCAAGGGCTACGCGACGGCGCTGACGTGCTCAGGCGTGGCCCAGCTGCGCCAGATGGCCGCGAGCTGCGCGTCGAAGAGCGCGTCGGCCTGGTCAGCCGGGTAGAGGCCGAGCAGCTCGAGCGTGATGAAGCCGTGCACGCCGGCGAAGATGGTGCCGGTCGCGACGACCGGGTCGCCGTGCAGCACGCCCGCCTCGGTGGCCTCGGTGACGGCGCGCAGCAGCGGCTCGGTCGTGCTGTCTCGCGCCTCGCCGACCGCGGGGGAGTCGGCACTGCGGCCGAAGACGACGTGGAACATGGCGGCGTGCTCCTTGGCCCAGGCGCGGATCGCGTGCGCGAGGCCGGAGATGTGCTGGGCGGGATCGTCGACCCGGGCGGCCTCCTGCGCGTCGACGAACGAGCGCGCAGCACGGAGCGTGATCGCCTCGAGCAACTCGCCGCGCGAGCCGAAGAGCGAGTAGACGGCCGACGTCGAGGTGCCGACGGAGGCCACCAGCGGTCGCAGCGAGAAGTCGGGCCCATCCACCGCCATCAGGTCGGTGGCGGCCTCGAGCAGGCGCTGGCGCAGGTGCTCGTCGTGCAGTCGGGGTCGTCCCATGGCGGTAAGCGTACGCTGTTTCCGAGCGCCGTTTCGCGATCGACACGAGATTGCGATGCTCGCAGACGTGCGATCCGGGAAGTTTGGTGCCCCCAGCAGGATTCGAACCTGCGGCCTTCTGCTCCGGAGGCAGACGCTCTATCCCCTGAGCTATGGGGGCCGGGCTGCCGAGGCAGCGTCGTCCAATCTACCACCGCGAGGGCTACGCCCCGACCGCCGCCCAGCCCAGGCCCGCCGCCGCGCCGAGGATCATCCAGGGGCCGAAGGCGAGGTCGGCGCGCAGCGACGTGCGGCGCAGCGCCAGCATCGTCAGCGCCACGAGGGCGAAGACCAGGAACCCGCCCAGGATGCCGAGCAGCACCGCCTGCCAGCCGAACCACCCGAGCGTCAGCCCCAGCACGACCGACAGCTTCACGTCGCCGAGACCGAGGCTCGACGGGGCGAACCACGCGAGCGCGAAGTAGCCGACCCCGACGACGAGCATCGCCAGGAGCGCCGTGCCGAGCCGCGCCCAGTCGCCCGTGATCGCCGCGGCGACCACGAGCATCCCGAGCACGGCTCCCGTGGTCGGCCAGACGATCGCATCCGGGAGGCGGAAGACGGCGAGGTCGACCGCGATGAGCAGGCCGCAGCCCACGGCGAGGGCGCCGAGCGCGACCGCGACCGCCCAGTGGTCTGCGACGGCGGCGCCCCCGGCGCCGAGCAGCGCGGCGAGCGAGGCGGGCACGGCGGGCCGCAGCCAGCGGGACCCGCTCTCGGCGATCCGGCGTGCGCGCGGCGTCAGCAGCCAGGCCGCGACGGCGCACAGCGCTGCCGCGATCGCGATCGCAAGGGGTGGCATCGAAGCGGTTGCTCTGGGTGACGCAAGGTTCTCCGGCGCCCTCAGGCGTCGGGGCTCAAGCCGGCCTCAAGGTCGTGGAACGCCTGCTCGACGAGGTCGGCGATCTTCGACGCCCCTCCGTCGGTGTTCACCCAGACGCGGATCGCGGTCTTGATGGCCGCGGCCGCGACGCCCGCGATGAGGCGGGGGAAGGCGGATGTCTCGGGGTCGACGCCGCTGCGCGCGGCGACCGCCAGGCGCACCGCGTCCTCGAACTCGTCGTACTGCGCCATGCGGTGGGGGAGCAGGGCCGGGAAGCGCTCGACGAGATCCTCCTTGGCCTTCAGCATCGTCAACTGCTCCTTCGACCAGCCGCTGATCGAGGCGGTGAGCACCTCGCTCAGCGAGTGCAGCGGCGCCTCATCGGCGGGCCGCTCCTCGAGGCCGGCGAGCATGTCGATCGGCGAGATGTCGCCGGCCGCCACGAGGGCCGCCTCCTTGGAGGGGAAGTAGTTCGAGACGGTGCGCGGGGAGACGAAGGCGCGCTCGGCGATCTGGTCGATCGTGACGTCGTCGAGCCCCTTCTCCGAGACGAGCGCGAAGGCCGCGTCGGCGATGGTGCGACGGGTGAAGAGCTTCTTGCGCTCGCGCAGGCCGGGCTCAGGAGTGGGGGCGGATTCAGGCATGGGCGGCCACCGTAACAGCGTCGTCGATGAAGCGCGTCGGTGCGCCCGATGCGCTGGCTTCGCGCGTGATCGGGGCGGGGAGCTGCATGGCTCCTCCTGTCGTGCGTGGGGATGTCGTCCCGGTGGGCGAGCCGGCTCGTGCGGGCTCTGTGGTGCAAGTCTGAGGCGTAACGTCGTTACCGTCAAATCAACATGCCGTTTCGGGATTAATGCTGAGGTTGCAACTTCCAGGCTGAGGGAATCTTGAGACTCTGCAATGTTGCGCGATCCGCAACCCCTGTGCCACGCTCTTCCTCGTCGGTTCCACTCGGGCCGGCATCCCGAACAGCACCGGAACCCCAGCCCCGGGCCTGTCAAGTAAGGAACCCTCCATGTACGCATTCCTGAGCGCGGTCAGCGCTTTCGTCTCCGACCGCTTCGACAAGAAGGACCGCGGCGCGACCGCAGTCGAGTACGGCATCATGGTCGCCGGCATCGCGATCGTGATCATCGTCGCGGTCTTCGCCTTCGGCACGCAGCTGCGCGAGCTGTTCGCGGGCCTCGACCTCACGCCGTAAGCACTCTTGATGGCGGCGCTCGGTCTGACCGAGCGCCGCCTCATCTTTACCCGGGTCCAGTGAGGAAGGGTGTCCGATGAGACGTCGTCCGAGGGATAGTGGTGCCGCCGCGGTCGAGCTTGCGCTCGTCCTGCCGATCCTGATGCTGCTGAGCTTCGGCATCATCTCGTTCGGCTACGCCTTCCACGTGCAGACGTTGCTCGACAACGCGGCGCGTGATGCGGTTCGCATCTTCGTGCTCACCGACGGGACGCATGCTGCAGCTGAAGCGGCAGCGGCGAGTCGCGCTGACGAGTCGCTCGCCGGCACCGCGGCTGGCGGCGCGACGCTGCAGCCCATTGCTTCCTGCACGTTGGGGGCGAATGCAAGAGCGGTCGTGCGCCTAGACGACGTGCCGCTGTTCGGCGGCCTGTTCGGGCCGTCGATCGATCTCGAGGGATCAGGAACGATGCGATGCAACGGATGACACACCGATCGGACCGCGGAGCAGTCGCCGTATGGGTCGCGATCCTGATGGTGCCCTTCCTCATTCTGGCGGCGCTCGCCATCGACGTCGGTGCGGCAAACGCTGACCGCCAGCGGCTTCAGCACGGAGCTGATGCGGCTGCCCTTGCTATCGCGCAGGAGTGCGCGCTCGGCGACTGCGCGGGCTCAGACGCGACGGCCCAGGAACTCGCGGACAATAATAGCCCGATGGGCGGCGACCCCACGGCGACGGTCCTCGAGCTCGACGTCGAGAACGGTTGGGTGGAAGTGCAGACCGAGTCGAGCCGCGACTTCTGGTTCGCGCCGATCATCGACCGCGACTCCGCCACCATGCAGGCCACGTCAGCTGCGTCCTGGAACCAGTACCCGACCGGAGGCGCACACCTGCCGCTGGCGATCTCGTGGTGCGAGATCGTTCACTGGGCGGGCCTCGACGCCGGCGATGTGCTGCGGAACGGGGCGGGAGAAGTCATCGGACTGAGCATCCCTGAGGAGGCAACCGATGTCGTGCTCTTCAGCAAAGGCAACAAGACTGACTTCCACGCATGCCCGTCGGGTACGAACCCGAACGGTTCGAATGGCGCTGCTCCTCCGGGCGGCTTCGGCTGGCTCACCACGAGTGCTCCATGCTCCGCGACGACCGCTGTCGACGGCTCCTACTACTCCGAGCCCGGCCGTTCGCCGACGTGCGACGACGCGCAGCTGCGGGAGATGATCGGTACGACCGTCCTCGTGCCCATCTTCGACTCGGTCGTCGGCTCGGGGAGCAGCGGAGCGTATCGAGTGTTCGGCTACATCGCCTTCACGCTCGAGGGGTACTCCAACAACAAGGGCGAAGCGGGAGTGCGTCCTCCGTCGTGCAAGAGCAACGACGACTGCATCTTCGGCACCATCCAGCGGTTTGTCGATCTCGGCTCCGGTTTCACGACCAGTCCGGGCGGGCCACAGCTGGGCACGACCAGTGTGGAGCTGCGTCTCCCGAACGGAGAATGACATGATTCGGCGCCTTGTGATCACGATGGTCGCGCTTCTAGTGGCCACCATCGGCGGCGTGCTCACCTACGTCTACGCAGCCGGCGCGGACGCTCGCGCAATGGCACGGATGACACCCACACAAGTGCTCGTCGTCGCCGAACCCATCGAGGCGGGCACTTCAGCCGAGACGCTCGCACGTTCGGTGACGGTGACCGAGCTGCCAGCTGCGGCGGTAGTAGCTGGTGGCATCACCGACCTCGGCGACGTCGCAGGCATGGTGACCTCCGCCGACCTGCTACCCGGTGAGCAACTGATGGCATCGCGCTTCGCGGCACCCGAGTCGCTCGAACGGGTCGTCGAGATCCCAGAGGACATGCATCAGCTGACGCTCCAGCTGGACGCCAGGCGCGTGGTCGGCGGCCAGCTCAGGCCTGGGGACACTGTCGGCGTCTTCTTCTCCGCTTCGATCGAGACGCCCGGAGGCGAGATCGATCAAACTCACCTCATCCTTCACAAGGTGCTCGTCACAGCGGTGGAAGGCGCGGCGGGCGTCACCACTGACGAGGATGGAGAAGAGGTGGAGCAGGCAGCCGCTGAGAGCCTCATGGTCACTCTCGCGCTGTCGGCCGCCGATGCCGAACAGGTCGTCTTCGCGCACGAGTTCGGCTTCGTCTACCTCTCGCTCGAGAGCTCGAACGTGCCCGAGAGCGGCACGCGAATCGTGACTGCGGTGGAGGGTTTCGAATGAGCAACGTACTCCTGAGGAGCGACTCAGAAGAGCTCCGCGCAAGAGTCCTGGAGGCATCTGCGGGTACGTGCATCGCAGTACCGGTCGGCGCTGGCTCCGCGGATCCGGCCGAGCTGCTGGCGCAAGTTCGTCACGAATCCCTGCCAGACGTCATCGTCATCGATGCCTCGAGATCGCCTGGCGCAGCCCTCGAACTCGCAGGTCGCTTGGACATCGAGCTCCCGGGAACTGCCGTGCTGCTGATCGGTGACGTGGAGTCGCTGGCGGTGTCCGCGATGCACGCGGGCGTGCGAGACGTCTTGGCGCCGGAGGCTGACATCAGCGCGCTCCGTGCATCGCTGGAGCGCGCTTCTCAGGCTGCTCTTGCGCGTCGGGCGCTGTCAGGCGTCGCAATGGCGCTTCCCATGGGGGCCGCAGCCCCAGCTCGGGTGATCACGGTGCTCTCGCCGAAGGGAGGCGCGGGAAAGACGACTCTCGCCACGAATGTCGCCGTGGGCCTCGCTGAGTTCGCGCCGGGAGGGGTCGTCCTTGTCGATCTCGACGTGCAGTTCGGCGACGTAGCGACGGCGCTCGGCGTGGAGCCGGAGTTCACGCTCGACGCAATCGTGCAGGGCGCAGGGCTCCGGGACCCCATCGCCCTCAAGACACAGCTCACGCAGCACAGCTCGGGTCTCCTTGTGATCTGCGCCCCGGAGGACCCTGTCGCGGCGGACGCGCTTGATTCCGAGCAAGTGGCGTCGTTGCTCAGCATGCTCGCATCGCAGTTCCCGTTCGTCGTCGTGGATACAGCTGCGGGGCTCGAGCCGAGAACACTCGCAGCGCTCGACCACACCACGGACCCGATCCTGCTCACGACCTTCGACGTACCCGGTTCGCGCGGCATGCGGAGAGAGATCGCAACCCTGCGGGAGTTGGGCATGCTCAACACCGCGCGCCAAGTGGTGCTGAACTTCGCAGACCCGAAGGCCGGTCTCACGGTCGCGGACGTCGAATCGACGATCAGGGCGAGTGTCGACCTGACGATGCCGTTCTCGAAGTCCGCAACAGCCGCGATGAACATCGGCGAGCCACTCATCCATCACAGCCCGAAGGACCCTGTTTCGAAGCAGATCCGCCGGCTCCTGGGAGCGTACGCCCCCCAGCGCGACGCAACCCGTGGGCGGAGCAGGCGATGACCAGCCTCGCCGAGCGTCTGGCGGCTCGCGCGGAGCCGGCGGGGAGCCCCTCACCGGAACCGGTACCTGCTACACGACGTGCCCGTCGAGCAGTCGAAGCGGCAGACTCGCCGCACACCGAGCAGGCGGAAGGCAGCGCCGCAAGCGACACCGAGGAGAGGCCGTCGGCCGACCAACCGGACGCGCTGCTCCGAGTGAAGCAGCGCGCGGCCGATGCGCTCTACGTCCACATCGGATCGCGACTGAACGATCCGAACCTCTCTGAGGAGCAGCTGCAGGGCATCGTTCGTGACGAATTGATCCGGATCGTCGAGGCTGAGCAAGCGCCGCTCACCGTCGAAGAGCGCCAGCGTCTGATCAACGAGGTGCGTGACGATGTGCTCGGGCTCGGTCCGCTGCAGCGCCTCATGGACGATCCGTCGGTGACGGAGATCATGGTCAACGGGCCGGAGAACGTCTACGTCGAGCGCGAAGGCAAGCTTGGTCGCGCCGCGGTGCGCTTCACCTCGGAAGAGCAGCTGCGGCATGTGATCGAACGCATCGTCACTCGGATCGGGCGTCGCATCGACGAGTCGTCTCCAATGGTGGATGCTCGTCTCGAGGATGGGTCGCGCGTGAACGCCGTGATCCCCCCGCTTGCGTTCACGGGATCGACGCTCACGATCCGGCGGTTCGCCAAGGACCCCTACAAGGTCCCGGACCTCATCAGGTTCGGCACGTTGACACAGCAGATGGCGCGCTTGCTCCAGGCCTGTGTAGAGGGCAAGCTCAACATCATCGTCTCGGGCGGTACAGGTACTGGCAAGACGACGTTGTTGAACGTTCTCTCTTCCTTCATCCCAGCGCGTGAGCGCATCATCACGATCGAGGATGCGGTCGAGCTGCAACTGCAGCAGGAGCATCTGGTGCGTCTTGAGTCTCGCCCGCAGAACACCGAAGGCAAGGGCGAGGTGACGATTCGCGACCTCGTGAAGAACTCGCTCCGAATGCGTCCGGACCGGATCGTTGTGGGCGAGGTCCGAGGCGGCGAGACGCTCGACATGCTGCAGGCGATGAATACCGGCCACGACGGATCGCTGTCCACGGTGCACGCGAACTCTCCGCGCGACGCGATTGCCAGGCTGGAAACCCTCGTGCTGATGGCCGGCATGGATCTCCCTCTGCGGGCGATCCGCGAACAGATCGCCTCCGCGGTCGATGTCATCGTGCAGCTCGACCGCCTGCGCGATGGCACCCGCCGCGTGACTGCGGTCACTGAAGTCGTGGGCATGGAGGGGCAGATCGTGACGCTCCAGGACGTGTATCTCTTCGACTACGGAGCGGGCCAGGACGCGAATGGCCGATTCCTGGGCGTCCCCATCGCGACCGGCGTGCGGCCGAAGTTCACCGAGCGCCTTCACGACCTTGGCGTCGCCTTGCCCCACGGCATGTTCGACGCGCCGGTGTCGCGATGACGCTTGTTGCGGTGGCGACGGTGGCTGTCGCAGTCGGCATCGGATCCGCGGTCGTCGTAGCGGCCGACCCCGGCCGCGCGCGGCTGCCCCTCGCCAGGCGCCGCCCCGCGCCCGAGGCGGGCGACAGTGCGCTTGCGGGAGCCGCCGAGGCGGCAACATCACTTGTCGCGCGTCTTATCCATCGCCGCTCCGACGCCCTTGCCCGGACGCTCGATCTCGCCGGACTGCGCACGAGGCCGCAAGACTTCGCTTTTCTCGTGGCCGTGGTGGGAGTAGCGCTTGTAGCTGCACTGCTCGTACTCGGCTTCGGCTGGCTCGCGCTTCCAATCGGGGCCATTGCTCCCTTGGCTGCCGTTCTCTTCTTGCGCCTCCGAATCGCCCGACGTCGTGAGGCATTCGCGAGCCAGCTCGATGGGACTCTGCAACTGCTCGCGTCTAGCCTCCGAGCCGGCTACAGCACCATGCAAGCTCTGGGCTCGGTAGCGCAGCAGTCCGAGGAGCCGAGCGCGAGCGAACTTGCACGCGTCGTCAACGAGGCGAGAATCGGACGCCCCGTGGTGTCGGCGCTGGAGGAAGCAGCGGAGAGGATGGCCAGCGAGGACTTCGAATGGGCGACCCAGGCCATCGCGATCAATCGTGAGGTAGGCGGCAGCCTCGCAGAGACTCTGGACGGAGTTGCGCACACGATCCGTGAGCGCGGCCTGGTACGGCGGCAGGTCAGAACACTGAGTTCTGAGGGGCGACTCTCGGCCGTGATCCTCGTGGCGCTGCCATTCGTCGTGGGCGGGGTGATCATGCTCATCAGTCCTGGGTACATTGCGCCGTTGTTCCAGACGCCGCTCGGCATCGCCTTGCTGGTCGTCGGCGTCGTGCTGATGGTCATCGGCAGCGTCTGGCTGCACAAGATCGTGGAGATCAAGTTCTGATGTCCGAGCCGCCGATCATCCTCGTCTCAATCCTGACGGCGCTTGCTATCGGAGCCCTGATATGGGTCTTGCTCAGTTCCGCCCGTCCCAATCGCTCCAGGGCGCTCGTCAACCTGCAGCGCGGACACGTCGGTCCCGAGGCTGCACGCGGGGAAACCCAACAGTCGGGCCTCTCGCGCTTCGCCCGCCGAGTGACACCGCCTCCGCTCGTCGCGCTTCTCGAACGCCAGCACGCTAGGGCGGGGCGACCGGCGAACTGGCCCATCGATCGGCTTCTAACACTGAAGGCTGCGCTCGTACCGTTCGCCACTGCGGTGATCGGCCTGCTTCTCATGGCCGGAACAGATGTGGTGCTGGTGCTGGTGACGGTTGCCGCCGCGCTCCTCGGGTACTTCCTCCCAGACCTGCTACTCGTGAGCCGAGGCCAGGAACGCGACCAGCGGATCGAGACAGAGCTCGCCGACACTCTCGATCAGATGACGATCGCGGTTGAGGCCGGGCTCGGCTTCGACGCCGCGATGGCGCGTGCCGCGAGCAATGGCAAGGGAGCGCTCGCGGAGGAGTTCACACGGACGCTGCAAGACATACGCATGGGAGTGACGCGACAGCAAGCCTTTGACGACCTCGGTCGGCGAAATGAAGTTGCGGATCTTCGGCAGTTCGTGCGCGCGATCCAGCAGGCCGATGCATTCGGTATCTCGATCGGAGACGTGCTTCGTACGCAAGCCGGCGAGATGCGACTGAAGCGACGCCAGCGGGCAGAGGCGAAGGCCCAGCAGGTCCCGGTGAAGGTCGTGTTCCCGCTGATTGTCTGCATCCTGCCTGCGCTGTTCATCGTGGTGATCGGGCCCGCAGTCATGAACATCATCTCGGCGTTCAGCAACGTCTGACCACGGACGCTGGTCTCCGCCTGTGGGAGGATCGCAGACAAATGCGCACCGCCCACGCCACCTTCTCCATGTCCCTCGTGGGCGAGACGGACGTCAACCTGCTCGTCCTGCCTGCCGAGGCCTACGCATCCGACGACCAGGTCTCGGTGAGCGTCGACGGCGCACCGGTCGAGTGGCAGATCGCGCCCGCCGCGCACGACA
This sequence comes from Agrococcus sp. GW821-FHT14H11, assembly GCF_058803545.1. NCBI lineage: Bacteria > Bacillati > Actinomycetota > Actinomycetes > Micrococcales > Microbacteriaceae > Agrococcus > Agrococcus sp. GW821-FHT14H11. Next base: position 93,973 of record NZ_JBXAPA010000005.1, on the reverse strand, counting down.
CGCGGCAGCTGCTGTTCACGGCGCCCGCGGGCCGGCTCGACGTCGACGTGCGCACGAGCCTCGAGGGCCTCACCCGGCCGCTCGACGACGGCGACCCGGCGCGCTACCTCGAGGACTCCCGCTACGTCGAGGCCAGCGCGCTGCGCCGCTTCGTCGACGAGCGGTTCGGCCGCGTCGCCGGCTTCGACGCGATCGCGGCGATGCGCCAGTGGATCGCGCGCGGCTTCACCTACTCGCCCGCGCTGTCGGGCATCGACGACACCGCGGTCACGTCGCTCGAGAAGAGCGGCGGCATGTGCCGCGACTACGCGCACGTCATGATCGGGCTCGCGCGCGCTGCGGGCATCCCCGCCCGCTACGTCGGCGTCTACGCGCCCGGGCTGCAGCCGCCCGACTTCCACGCTGTCGCCGAGGTGCACCTCGACGACGAGTGGTGGGTCGTCGACGCGACCGGCCTCGCGCCGAGGCAGAGCCTCATCCGCATCGCGACCGGAGCGGATGCGCTCGAGACGGCCTGGGCGACGACCATGCGCAACCCCGTCGTGCTGCAGTCGGTGATGGTGCGGGCGAGCGACGATGCGCTCGAGGAGGGCGCGGTCGACGACGTGGGCGCGCGGGTGCGGATCGCATAGACGGCTGAGTGGTCTCGACTCGACGGCCTGCGGCCGTCGGCTCGACCAGCGGAAAGCGGAGACAGGCCGTCGGCCCGACCGGCGGGGGAGTCGGCCAGCGGGGACGGGGCTACTGCAGGTTCGCCGCGACGTCGTCGATGACCGGCTGCGCATCCTGCGCGGCGCCGAAGTACTGTGAGGCGGCAGCGATCGCGAGGTCGCCCTCGATCGAGGTGGCGACGCCGAGGTCGCCGACGCTCTGGAACTCGACCGCCGTGAAGCCGTCGGCCTGCTGCAGCACGCCGATCACGAGCCGGTCGGGGCCCGTGACGTGCTGGTACGCGCAGACGGTGCCGCCCGCGTCGGCGATGTCGCCGATCGCGCCCGGCAGCGTGCCCTCCTCGGCGGTGGCGGCGAAGTTGGGGTTGAACTCGTACAGCTGCTCGGCGCTCAGCACGTTGGTGCAGGGCAGCTCGCCCGCGATCGGCGGCGTGGTCGGCAGGTCGCTGCCCGTCGGCGCCGGCGTCGGCGTCGGCGTCGGCACGACCTCCGAGGGGGTCGGCGTGGGCGTCGGCTCGGCCGACTCGGTCGCCGTCGCCGACGCCCCGGGCGTCTCGCTCGGCGCGAAGACGCCCGGCTCGCAGCCCGTGAGCGCCAGCGCCGTCGCGGCCGCCACGACGACGGCAGGGAGGAGACGGCGGATGCGCGGGGCGGTCGGGGCCGACGGGCTCAGGGCAGACATGGCCCCAGGCTAGGGGTCGCCCCCGACCGGGCGCGGGCGGCGCGCGGACTACGATCGAGGCCATGCAGCCTTCTGAGATCTCCGCCATCGTGCACGCCGCCGTCCGCTCCGCGGTCGCGCGACGAGCGGCCGAGGTGGAGGTCGGTGCGGGCGACATCGTGCTCGAGCGGCCCCGCAACCGCGACCACGGCGACTGGGCGACGAACGCCGCGATGCGCTTCGCGAAGAAGGCCGGCGTCGCGCCGCGCGAGCTCGCCGAGGAGGTCGCCGCCGAGCTGGCCGCGGTCGATGGCATCGAGCGCGCCGACGTCGCCGGCCCCGGCTTCATCAACCTGACGCTCGCGGCCGGCGCGGCGGGCGAGCTGGCCCGCACGATCGTGGAGGCGGGCGACGCGTACGGCTCCGGCGAGACCCTCGCGGGCGTGCGCATCAACCTCGAGTTCGTCTCGGCCAACCCGACCGGGCCCATCCACATGGGCGGCACCCGCTGGGCCGCCGTCGGCGACAGCCTGGGCCGGGTGCTCGAGAAGCAGGGCGCGCTCGTCACCCGCGAGTACTACTTCAACGACCACGGCGCGCAGATCGACCGCTTCGCGAAGAGCCTCGTCGCGGCCTTCCGCGGCGAGCCGACCCCCGAGGACGGCTACGGCGGCGCCTACATCGCCGAGATCGCCAAACGCGTCGACGACTCGTACGACGGCGACCTGCTCGACCTCGACGACCAGACGCTGCAGGAGACGTTCCGCGAGCGCGGCGTCGCGCTCATGTTCGCCGAGATCAAGCGCGACCTGCATGAGTTCGGCGTCGACTTCGACGTCTACTTCCACGAGCACCAGGTGCAGTCCGACGGCTCGGTGCAGCGCGCGATCGACGTGCTGCGCGAGCGCGGCCACGTCTTCGAGGAGGACGGCGCGCTCTGGCTCCGCACCACCGACTTCGGCGACGACAAGGATCGCGTGATCGTGCGCTCCAACGGCGCCCCCGCCTACTTCTCCGGCGACCTCGGCTACTACCAGAACAAGCGCGAGCGCGGCTTCGAGCAGAACATCATCATGCTCGGCGCCGACCACCACGGCTACGTCGGCCGCATGATGGCGATGTGCGCCGCCTTCGGCGATACGCCGCACCAGCACCTCGAGATCCTGATCGGGCAGATGGTCAACCTCATGCGCGAGGGCGTGCCGGTGCGCATGTCGAAGCGCGCGGGCACGATCGTGACGATGGAGGACCTCGTCGACGCGGTGGGCGTCGACGCGGCCCGCTACGCGCTCGTGCGCTCGAGCGCCGACACGCCCCTCGACATCGACCTCGAGCTGCTCACGCAGCGCACGAACGACAACCCCGTCTACTACGTGCAGTACGCGCACGCCCGCATGTCGGCGGTCGCCCGGAATGCCGTCGCGGCCGGCGTCGACCGCAGCGAGTTCGACCCGTCGCTGCTGACGCACGAGTCGGAGTCGGCGCTGCTCGGCGCCCTCGCCGACTTCCCGCGCGTGCTCGCGCAGGCCGCCGAGCTGCGCGAGCCGCACCGCGTCGCGCGCTTCGCCGAGGAGCTCGCGGGGCTCTACCACCGCTGGTACGACGCGTGCCGCGTCGCGCCGCAGGGCGACGAGGAGGTCACGGCGCTGCACCGCACGCGCCTGTGGCTGAACGACGCGACCGGTCAGGTGCTGCGCACGGCGCTGTCGACGGTCGGCGTGGGCGCGCCGGAGCGGATGTAGAGGAGCAGCCCCCGCCGGTCGAGCCGCGCGGCGGCCGGAGGCCGCTGCGCGAGTCGAGACCAGGTGTCGCAGCGTGCGCCGGAGTGGTCTCGACTCGGTCCGCGCGCTGCGCGCACGGACCGGCTCGACCAGCGGAGTGGCGGCGCCGGAGTGGTCTCGACTCGGTCCGCGCGCTGCGCGCACGGACCGGCTCGACCAGCGGAGTGGCGGGCGCCGGAGTGGTCTCGACTCGGTCCGCGCGCTGCGCGCACGGACCGGCTCGACCAGCGGGGCGGCGGCGTCAGGTGCGACGCGTGCGACGCGCCGCCGCGCGGTAGGCCGAGACGCTCGGCTCGCCCGGGATCCAGAACCGCCACGGGAAGGCCGATGCGTCGCCGCCGGGACCGCTGACGCCCACGCGCGGGCCCGTGCGGAAGGCGGGCGGGGCGTCGGCGGGCGTGAACGACCAGGCGGCGGTCATCCCAGCACGGGCCTCCGGCCCTGCTCGATGCGCGGGGGAGTCGTCGGCGAACGCCGCGCCGTCGTCGGCGAGCGTCGCACCGAGTGCCTGGGCCACGTTGCCCGGTCCGCGCGCGAGCTCGCCCGCGATGCGGGTCGCCCGGCGCACGTGCCGTCGCTCGGCCGCGAGCTCGGCGCCCTCGACGACCTCGCCGGCGCGCACGAGCACGCCCCAGCCGGAGCCCTCGGGGCCCGCGACGACGTTCACCGCGTGATGCATGCCGTAGGTGAAGTAGCAGTACACGTGGCCGCCGGGGCCGAACATCGTGGCGTTCCTGGCCGTCTTCCCCCGGAACGTGTGGGCGCCCGGGTCGTCGCTGCCGCGGTAGGCCTCCACCTCGGTGAGGCGCAGCGCGACGGCGCCCGACGCATCCGCCCGCCGCAGCACGCCGCCGAGCAGGAGCGGCGCGAGCTCGACGGGGTCGCGCTCGAACCAGGCTGCATCGGGGGAGGGCACGCCAGCACGCTACCCGCCGGTCACCGGTCGAGGATGCGTCGCGGAACGAGGAGGGCGCGTCCTCGGCTCGTGGGCGCAACCACGAGCCGTCCTCGAACCGTGCCACCCGGCGCGCGCCGCACGAGCGGGCGCGCGTCACGCGGCGTTACGCCCGCGCCGGAGCGCGCACGCGCGTTCCGTAGGATGGAGGGCAGCGCCACAAGCGCAGACGCCGCCTGCTCGTCAGGCCCACAGCAACCACCCGGACGGAGTCCCCGTGCCGCATCCGCTCGCCCCGCAGCTGCCCGACGCAGCCGACGCCGACGCCCTCGTCGAGGGGGTGTGGCCCGCCTCCGCCGAGCGCGTCGACGGCGCCCTGCGCGTCGGCGGGGCCGACGTGCGCGCGATCGCGGCCGAGCACGGCACCCCCTTCCTGCTCGTCGACGAGGCCGTCGTGCGCGACCGGGCCCGGCGCATCCGCCTCGCCTTCGAGGCCGCGTTCGGCGACGCGGGCGTCGACGTCTACTACGCCGGCAAGGCGCTGCTCACGGCCGACGTGGCACGGTGGATGCGCGAGGAGGGCCTCGTGCTCGACGTGGCCACCGGCGGCGAGCTCGCCGTCGCGCTGCGCGCAGGCGTCGAGCCGGCGGCCATCGGGTTCCACGGCAACAACAAGAGCGAGGCCGAGATCGCGGCCGGCGTCGAGGCGGGCGTGGGCACCTTCGTGCTCGACTCGCCCATCGAGGCCGAGCGCGTCGCGGCGGCCGCGGAGCGCGCGGGCCGCGTGCAGCGCGTGCGGCTGCGCATCTCGGTGGGCGTGCACGCCTCGACGCACGAGTTCCTCGCCACGAGCCACGAGGACCAGAAGTTCGGCGTGCCGCTCGACGAGGCGCCGGCGCTCGTCGCGCGCATCCGCGAGCTGCCGAGCCTCGAGCTCGTCGGCCTCCACACGCACATCGGCTCCCAGATCTTCGACGCCGACGGCTTCGCCGAGTCGGCCCGCCGCATGCTCGCCCTGCATGCGAGCCTCGGCGCCGACGGCCCGCTGCCCGAGCTCAACCTCGGCGGCGGGTTCGGCATCGCCTACACCGCCGCCGACAGCCCCGAGCCGATCGAGGCGATCGCCGCCGGGCTCGCCGACGCGGTGCGCACCGCCGCCGACGAGCTCGGCATCCCGGTCCCGCGCATCGCGATCGAGCCCGGCCGCTGGATCGTCGGCCCGGCGGGCATCACCGTCTACACCGTCGGCACGGTGAAGCCCGTGCGCCTCGGCGAGGGCACGCGCACGTACGTCTCGGTCGACGGCGGCATGGGCGACAACCCGCGCCCCGCGCTCTACGGCGCACAGTACTCGGCCCGCATCGCCTCGCGCTCGAGCGACGCCGAGCCCGCGCTCGTGCGGGTCGCGGGGCGTCACTGCGAGTCGGGCGACATCGTCGTCGATGCCGAGTGGCTGCCCGGCGACGTCGCCCCCGGCGACCTGCTCGCCGTCGCCGCGACGGGCGCCTACTGCCACTCGCTCGCCTCCAACTACAACCTCGCGCCGCGCCCGCCCGTGCTCGCCGTGCGCGACGGGGAGGTGCGCACGCTCGTGCGGCGCGAGTCGATCGACGACCTGCTCGCCCGCGACGCGGGCCTCGAGCGCCCCGCCGGACGCCACGCATCCGCCACCACCGACGACGGAGCCGCATGAACTCCTACCGCAGCCTCCGCATCGCGCTGCTCGGCGCCGGCAGCGTCGGCGCGCAGGTCGCGCGCATCCTGCTCGAGCACGGCGACGAGCTCGCCGCCCGCGTCGGCGCGCCGCTCGAGCTCGTCGGCATCGGCGTGCGCGACGTCGACGCGAAGCGCGACGTCGAGCTGCCGCGCGAGCTGCTCACGACCGACCTCGCGACGCTCGTCGCTGGCGCCGACGTCGTCGTCGAGCTGCTCGGCGGCATCGAGCCGGCGCGCACCCTGCTGCTCGACGCGCTCGCGGCCGGCGCCGACGTCGTCACCGCCAACAAGGCCCTCGTCGCCGCGCACGGCCCGGAGCTCTTCCAGGCGGCCGAGACCGTCGGCGCGCAGGTCGCCTACGAGGCGGCCGTCGGCGGCGCCATCCCCATCATCCGGCCGCTCGAGCAGTCGCTCGCCGGCGACCGCGTGCTGCGCGTGATGGGCATCGTCAACGGCACCACCAACTTCATCCTCGACCGCATGCACACCGAGGGCTCCACGCTCGAGGACGCGCTCGCGACCGCGACGGCGCTCGGCTACGCCGAGGCCGACCCGACCGCCGACATCGAGGGCTACGACGCCGCCTCGAAGGCGACGATCCTCGCCTCCCTCGCGTTCCACACCGAGGTGCCCGCCGCGTGCGTGCACCGCGAGGGCATCACCGGGGTGACGGATGCGATGGTGCAGCAGGCGGAGCGCACGGGCCGGGTGCTCAAGCTCGTCGCCATCTGCGAGCGCCTCGAGGGCGACGCGGGCGACCGCGTCTCGGCCCGCGTGCATCCCGTCTCGCTGCCGTCGACGCATCCGCTCGCCGCCGTGCACGAGGCGAAGAACGCGATCTTCGTGACCGCCGAGGCCGCGGGCGACCTCATGTTCTACGGCGCGGGCGCCGGCGGTCCCGAGACGGCGTCGGCGGTGCTCGGCGACCTCGTCTCGATCGCGCGCCGGCACGTGCTCGGCGGCCCGGGCGGCCCGGCGTCGACGCACGCGGATCTCGCGATCGCGCCCTTCGACGAGGTGCTCGCGCGGCACGAGCTCGGGCTCACCGTCGCCGACCGGCCGGGCGTGCTCGCCGCGGTCGCGGGCCTCTTCGCCGAGCACGACGTCTCGGTCGAGTCGGTGCGGCAGGATCCGGGCGACGGCTCGGCGTCGCTCGTGCTCGGCACCCACACCGCGACCGAGGGCCGCATCGCGGCCGTGCTCGAGGCGCTCGCGGCGCACACCGACGTGGAGCGGATCGACAGCGTGATCCGGCTCATCGACTAGGAGGCATCAAGATGGCGAAGCAGGGTTCACGCAACCAGTGGCGAGGCGTGCTGCACGAGTGGGCCGACGTGCTCGGCGTGACGGATGCGTCGACGGTCGTCACGCTCGGCGAGGGCGGCACGCCGCTCATCGAGTCGAAGGCGCTGTCGGCCATGACCGACGCGCGCGTGCTCGTGAAGTTCGAGGGGCTGAACCCGACCGGCTCGTTCAAGGACCGCGGCATGACCGTCGCCGTGTCCCGCGCCGTCGAGCGCGGCGCGAAGGCGATCGCCTGCGCGTCGACCGGCAACACCTCGGCCGCCGCGGCGGCCTACGCGGCGGCTGCCGGCATCCAGGCGATCGTGCTGGTGCCGGAGGGCAGGATCTCGATGGGCAAGCTCGCGCAGTCGGTCGTGCACGGCGCGCGCATCGTGCAGATCCGCGGCAACTTCGACGACTGCCTCGAGATCTCGAAGGAGCTCGCCGACCGCTACCCGGTGCACCTGGTGAACTCCGTGAACGACGACCGCATCGAGGGCCAGAAGACGGCGGCGCTCGAGATCGTCGACGTGCTCGGCGACGCCCCCGACATCCACTGCATCCCGGTCGGCAACGCCGGCAACATCACGAGCTACTGGCGCGGGTACTCGCTCGCCGAGACGACGGGCATGGCCACGAAGCGGCCCCGGATGCTCGGGTTCCAGGCGGCGGGCGCGGCCCCCATCGTGCGCGGCGAGGTCGTGCGCGAGCCCGACACGGTCGCCACGGCCATCCGGATCGGCAACCCCGCCTCGTGGCAGCAGGCGATCGACGCCCGCGACGAGTCGGGCGGCTTCATCGGTGCCATCGACGACGCGGCGATCCTGCGCGCGCAGCGCCTGCTCGCCTCGTCGACCGGCGTCTTCGTCGAGCCGGCCTCGGCCATCTCGGTCGCGGGCCTGCTCGAGCGGCACTCGGCCGGCGAGATCCCGGCCGGCTCGACCATCGCGCTCACGGTCACCGGCCACGGCCTGAAGGACGCCGCCTACGGGCTGCGGCTCGACGACGGCTCCGAGGCCCGGCCGGAGTCGGCCGACGCCGACACCGCGCAGGTCGCCCAGATGCTGGGCCTGGCATGACGGCGGCCGAGCCCGGGGCCCGGGTGCCGCTCGCCCGCAGCGTGCGCGTGCGCGTGCCGGCGACGAGCGCCAACCTCGGCCCGGGCTTCGACACGCTCGGGCTCGCGCTCAACGTGCACGACGAGCTCGAGGTGACCGCGACCGAGGCCGGCGTGCGCGTCGACGTCACGGGCGTCGGCGCCGACGGCGAGCACGGCGTGCCCACCGACGAGACGAACCTCGTCGCCCGCTCGCTGCTGCACGTGCTCGACCGCGTCGGCGTCGAGGCGCCGGGGCTGCGCATCACCGCGACCAACGCCATCCCGCACGGCCGCGGCATGGGCTCCTCCGGCGCCGCGATCGTCTCCGGCGTGCTCGCCGCGAAGGGCCTCCTCGAGGGCGTCGTCGACGTCACCGACGAGGATGTGCTGCGCTGGGCCACCGAGCTCGAGGGCCACCCCGACAACGTCGCGCCCGCCATCTTCGGCGGCCTCACCATCGCGTGGGTCGACGAGACCGGCCCCCGGCACAAGCAGCTCGCCGTGCACCGCGGCGTCTCGCTGCTCGTCGCCGTGCCCGAGGCGACGATGTCGACGTCGCTCGCCCGCAGCCTGCAGCCCGACGCGGTGCCGCACGCCGACGCCGTCTTCAACCTCTCGCGCTCGGCGCTGCTCGTCGCCGCGCTCACGCAGAGCCCCGAGCTGCTCTTCGACGCCACCGAGGACCGCCTCCACCAGACCTACCGGGCGAGCGCGATGCCCGAGACGAGCGCGCTCGTGCGCGAGCTGCGCGCCGCGGGCCACGCGGCCGTCGTGTCGGGCGCGGGGCCCTCGGTGCTCGTGCTCGCGAGCGACCCGGCGGCCCGCCTCGAGGCGGCCAGGATCGTCGAGGAGCGGCCCGGCGGCGCGGCCGGCGGGTGGCACGCGCGCCTGCTCGCCGTCGACATCCGCGGTGGTACAGTGGAGCCCATCCCCAGCAGCGCCGTGGCCTAGCCCGGCGGGGGAGCATCTGACTCCTCTCTCCGCAATCTGATGCGCCCGACGACCGCTCCACGGCCGTGAGCGCAGCGGGAGACATGGTCCCACGCCCGCGAGCATCGCGCGCGGGCCGACATTGAAGGAGCGCTCGCGCAATGACCAGCGAGACCATCGACAGCATCCCCGCGACCGACGACGGCGCGACCGCCCCCGCCGCAGAGGCCCCCAAGCGCCGCTCGCGCCGCGCGACCTCCACGTCGGTCGCCGCCAAGGCCGAGGCCGCCGCCGAGGCGCCGGCCGAGCAGCCCGCGCCGCAGGCGACCGCCGAGGCCCCCGCCGAGCAGGCGACGGCCGACGCGCCCGCCGAGCAGGCGACCGCCGCCGCGCCGAAGCGCCGCGCCTCGACCCGCCGCACGAAGGCGCAGCAGGCCGAGGACGCCGCCGCCGAGCAGCCGCAGGCCGAGGCCGCCGAGGCCCAGCCGGTCCAGGCGGCGCAGCCCGCCGCCGACGAGGCGCCCGCCGCCGCGGAGGGCGACGACGCCCCCGCCAAGGCCGAGCGCCCCGCGCGCACCCGCGCGAGCCGCTCGCGCTCGAAGGCGAAGGACGCCGGCGCCGACGAGACGACGGCTGCGCCCGAGGGCGCCGCCGACCAGCCCGCCGCCGAGTCCGCCGAGCGCGGCTCGGCCGACGACGCCGGCCGTGCCGGCGAGTCCGGTGCCGGCGAGCCCCGTGCCGACGAGTCCCGTGCAGACGACGCGCGCCAGGCCGACCGCCAGCGGGCCGACCAGGCCGACGACGCATCCGGCACCGACGCCGAGGGCGACGACCAGCAGCAGCGCGAGGGCACCTCGCGCCGCCGCCGGAGCCGCGGCAAGGGCGGCCAGAACGGCCAGCAGGCCGACGAGCAGCAGCAGGACGACGAGGACGGCTCGCGCCGCCGTCGCGGCCGCGGCCAGAACGACCGCCAGAACGACCGCGAGCAGGGCGGCCGCGCGCAGGGCGACCGCGACCAGGGCAACCAGCGCGCGCAGCAGCAGGCCGACGCCGACGGCTCGCGCCGAGGACGCGGGCGCGAGCGCACCCGCGGGCGCAGCGGCCAGGACGCCGAGCTCGAGATCCACGAGGACGACGTGCTGCTGCCCGTCGCCGGCATCGTCGACCTGCTCGACAACTACGCGTTCGTGCGCACCTCCGGCTACCTGCCGGGCCAGAACGACGTCTACGTCTCGCTCGCCCAGGTCAAGAAGCACGGCCTGCGCAAGGGCGACGCCGTCGTCGGCGCCATCAAGCAGCCCCGCGAGGGCGAGCAGCAGTCGGGCCGCCAGAAGTTCAACGCGCTCGTGCGCGTCGACTCGGTGAACGGCCAGACGGTCGAGGAGTCGCTGAACCGCGTGGAGTTCTCGAAGCTCACGCCGCTCTACCCCCAGGAGCGCCTGCGCCTGGAGACGACGCCCAACAAGCTCTCGACGCGCGTGATCGACCTCGTGGCGCCGATCGGCAAGGGCCAGCGCGGCCTCATCGTCTCGCCGCCCAAGGCCGGCAAGACCCTCGTGATGCAGGCCATCGCCAACGCGATCGCCGAGAACAACCCCGAGGTGCACCTGATGATCGTGCTCGTCGACGAGCGCCCCGAGGAGGTCACCGACTTCCAGCGCACCGTCAAGGGCGAGGTCATCGCGTCGACCTTCGACCGGCCCGCCGAGGACCACACGATCATCGCCGAGCTCGCGATCGAGCGCGCCAAGCGCCTCGTCGAGCTCGGGCACGACGTCGTCGTGCTGCTCGACGGCATCACCCGCCTCGGCCGCGCCTACAACCTGTCGGCGCCGGCCTCCGGCCGCATCCTCTCCGGCGGCGTCGACTCGAGCGCGCTCTACCCGCCGAAGAAGTTCTTCGGCGCCGCGCGCAACATCGAGCACGGCGGCTCGCTCACCATCCTCGCGACCGCGCTCGTCGAGACGGGTTCCAAGATGGACGAGGTGATCTTCGAGGAGTTCAAGGGCACCGGCAACATGGAGCTCCGCCTCTCGCGCCAGATGGCCGACAAGCGCATCTTCCCCGCCGTCGACGTCAACGCATCCGGCACCCGCCGCGAGGAGATGCTCATGGGCGTCGAGGAGACGAAGGTCATGTGGAAGCTCCGCAGGGCGCTCGCCGGCCTCGAGACGCAGCAGGCGCTCGAGCTCGTGCTCAAGCAGCTCAAGGAGACGCAGTCGAACGTCGAGTTCCTGATGAAGGTCTCGAAGTCGGTGCCCGGCCAGCACGACAAGGACTGACGTGTTCGAGTCGGTCTCGGGCCTCATCGCCGAGCACGCCGACCTCGAGCTGCAGCTCGCCGACCCGGCGCTGCACGCCGATGCGGGCCGTGCGCGCCGGGTGAACCGGCGCTACGCGGAGCTCAGCCAGATCAAGGCCGCGCACGAGCGCTGGGTGCAGTCGACCGACGACCTCGCCGCCGCGCGCGAGCTCGCCCGCGAGGACGAGGCGTTCGCCGAGGAGGTGCCCTCGCTCGAGGAGGCGGCGCACCAGGCCGAGGAGCGGCTGCGGCGCCTGCTGATCCCGCGCGACCCGGACGACGGGCGCGACGTGATCATGGAGGTCAAGGGCGGCGAGGGCGGCGAGGAGTCGGCGCTGTTCGCGGCCGACCTCGTGCGCATGTACACGCACTACGCCACCAGCCGCGGCTGGAAGGTCGAGATGCTCGAGTCGACGCCCTCCGACATGGGCGGCTTCAAGGACGTGCAGATCGCCGTCAAGGGATCGTCGAGCGACCCGTCCGAGGGCGTCTGGGCGTCGCTCAAGTACGAGGGCGGCGTGCACCGCGTGCAGCGGGTGCCCGCGACCGAGACGCAGGGGCGCATCCACACCTCCACCACCGGCGTGCTCGTCTTCCCCGAGGTCGATGAGCCCGAGGAGGTGCAGATCGACCAGAACGACCTGAAGATCGACGTCTTCCGCTCGTCCGGCCCCGGCGGCCAGTCGGTCAACACCACCGACTCCGCCGTGCGCATCACGCACCTGCCCACCGGCATCACCGTCTCGATGCAGAACGAGAAGAGCCAGCTGCAGAACCGCGAGGCGGGCATGCGCGTGCTGCGCGCCCGGCTGCTCGCGCGGCAGCAGGAGGAGCTGGACGCGGCGGCGTCGGATGCGCGCAGGTCGCAGATCCGCGGCATGGACCGGTCGGAGCGCATCCGCACCTACAACTTCCCCGAGAACCGCATCGCCGACCACCGCACGGGCTTCAAGGCCTACAACCTCGACACCGTGCTCGACGGCGCGCTGCAGCCGGTGATCGACTCGTGCATCCAGGCCGACGAGGAGGCGCGGCTCGCGGCTCTCGGCGGCGACGCCTGAGCCCCGCGTGAGCGCGGGACCGGGGCGGATGCGTCCCGGTCGTGCGCGCGCCGACGCGCCGCCCGCCGCCCGCGAGCGGATGGGCGGCGCCTTCTGGCGCTTCTGGAGCGTCGAGGTCGCGACCGAGACCGGCATCGGGCTCGCGGTGATCGCGCTGCAGACGATGGTCGTGCTCGACCTCGGCGGCGGAGCGACCGAGGTCGGCTGGCTGTCGTCTGCGCGGTTCCTGCCCTACGTCGTGCTCGGGCTGCTCGTCGGCGCGCTCGTCGAGGGGATGCGCCGGCGCACGGTCATGCTCGTGAGCGACGTCGTGCGCGCGCTCGTGCTCGGCGGCCTCGCGGCGGTGTGGCTCGCGGGCGGCGGAGCGCTGTGGGTGCTGCTGCTGGCGGCGGTGCTGCTCGGCGCGGCGAGCCTCGTGAACGACGCCGCGTCGCAGGCGTTCGTGCCGCGGCTCGTCGACCGTGCCCGGCTGCTGCCCGCGCACCAGCGGCTCGACGCCGGCTCGAACGCGGCGCAGTCGGCGGGCCCGGCGATCTCGGGCGCGGTGATCGCGTGGCTCGGCGCTCCGGTGTCGCTGCTGGCGGCCGCTGCCGCGCACCTCGTGTCGGCCGGCGTGCTCGCGACGCTCCCGGTCGACGAGCCCGCGCCGCGGCGATCCGCCGGCCTCGGGCGCGCGATCGTCGGCGGGCTGCGCTTCGTGCACCGGCATCCGCGGCTCGGCCCCTTCGCGCGCTGGACGCACGCGTGGTTCCTCTGCAACGGCGCCGCGATGACGCTGCTCGTGCCCCTCGTGCTGCTCGAGCTCGACGCCGGGCCGGCGGGCCTCGGGCTCGCGCTCGGCGTGCTCGGCGCCGCGACGCTCGTCGGCACGGCCCTCGCGGGCGTCGTCGCGGCGCGCCTCGGCATGGCGCGCACGGTGATCGTCGAGCACGCGACGATGCCGGTCGGGTGGGGCATGGTCGCGGCGGCCGCGCTGCTGCCGCTGCCGTCGACCTCGCTCGCGCTCGGGCTCGTGCTCTCCGGGCTGACGGTGACGGGCGTCGCGATGGGGCTCGCGAACCCGAGCGAGATGGCGCTCCGCCAGCGCGCGACGCCCGACCGGATGCAGTCGCGGATGAACGCGACGATGCGCACCGTCAACCGCGCCATGATCGTCGTCGCGGCGCCGCTCGGCGGGCTGCTGGGCGACGCGATCGGCATCGGGCCCGCGCTCGTCGCGGTCTGCGCCGGCTTCGCGATGACCGCGATCGGCATGGCGGCGTCGCCGCTCGCTCGCGGCCGCACCGCGGCGTAGCCGTCGGGCGCGGAGGGCACGCGGAAGACGGGGGCTTGTCGGCGCCCCCTGGGTGCGGGATCTTTGGCGGCAGCGGCCCCGGCACCTGCCTGGCCGCACCTCGCGAAGGAGCGTCCCATGTCTCGCAGATCCCGGACGACAGCGACCGCGGCCACCGCCGCCCTCGTGCTCGGACTGGCGGCCCTCGGGGGCCTGCCGGCGAGCGCCGCCCCGCCCGGCGAGCCCGTCACCGTGGCGACCGGGCTCAACAACCCGCGCCAGCTCTCGATCGGCCCCGGCCACACCCTCTACGTCGCCGAGGCCGGCAGCGCGGCTGCGTGCGAGCCGATCCCCGGCGTCGACGCCGCGTACGCGCTCTGCGGCATGACCGGGTCGGTGACCGAGGTCAGTCGCTCCGGCCAGCGGCGCGTCGTCACCGACCTGCCCGCCCTCGGCTTCAACGGCGAGGTGCTGGGCGCATCCGACGTCCAGGTGCGCGGCACGAGCATCGCCGTGCTCATCGGCGGCATGGCCGGCGCGGCGACGGCGCGCGACGGCCTCGCCGACGCGTTCGCCGACTTCGGCACGCTGCAGACGGGGTCGCTGCGCTCGGCGCCGCTCACCGCGGACGACCTCGCCCTCGTGGCGGACATCAACGCCTTCGAGGTCGCGAGCAACCCCGACGGCAACGACCCGCCCGACAGCAACGCCGTGGGCTTCGCCCCGCTCGGCGCGAAGCACTGGGCGGTCACCGACGCCGGCGGCAACACGCTGCTGACCGCCGGCGACGACGGCGTGAGCACGGTCGCGGTGTTCCCCAACGGCGACCCCGTGCCCAACCCGTTCGGTCCGGGGATGATCCCGCCGCAAGCGGTGCCGACGGATGTCGCGGTCGGGCCCGACGGCGCGTACTACGTGTCGCAGCTGACCGGCTTCCCGTTCCCGACGGGCGCCTCGACCATCTGGCGCGTGACGCCCGACGGCCAGGTGTCCGCCTACGCGACGGGGCTGACGATGGTGACGAGCCTCGCCTGGCGCGATGGCGTGCTGTACGCCGTGCAGCTCGACGACGGCAGCTTCTTCGACGGGCACGTCGGATCGCTGCGCGAGGTGACGCCGGGAGGCTCGATGCACGACGCGGTCGTCGACGGGCTGTCGGCGCCCTACGGCCTGGCGATCCGCGGCACCTCCGCCTTCGTCACCGTCGACTCGGTGTCGTCGGGCGGGGGCTCGGTGCTGCAGATCGACCTGCGCTGAGCATCGATCGGGGGTCGCACGGCGCGTCTCGGGCGCGGGCGTAGGCTCGCGCCCATGGCCCAGGTGACGCTGCTGTGCGGCCCCTCGTGCGCGGGCAAGTCGACGCTCGCGCGCGAGCTCGAGGCCTCCGGCGCGCTCGTGCTGTCGTACGACCGCGAGGCCTGGGCGCGCGGCGTGCGCGACGGGCGGCCGTCGCACGAGCTCATGGCGCGGATCGACGCCGACTTCCTCGAGCTGCTCGAGCGGGTGCTGCCCACCGGCCGCCCCGTGGTGCTCGACGCGTCGCTGTCGACGCGCGCGGTGCGCGATCGGTGGCGGATGCGGCTGGGCGCGATGGCGGTGGAGTGCGAGCTCGTGGTCGTGCGCGCGCCGCTGCCGACGCTGCTCGACCGGGCGCACGGTCGCGAGCCCGGGCCGGAGTCCGTGGTGCTCGACGACGCGGCGCTCACCGCCTACGTCGCGGGGTTCGAGTGGCCGGGGGAGCGCGAGGCGCACCGCCTGGTCGAGACCGGCTGACGCGGCCGGGCCCCGCGCATCCGCCGTCCTCGGCCCGGTGCGCGCGGCCGCCAGCGTGCCAGGATGAGCGCATGGGACCGGTGCTCGCGATGTCGCTCGGCTCGCTCGCGCTCGCGCTCGCGGCGATCGCGATCGGCGTGGTCGTGCACCTCGCCGGGCTCGGGCGCATCGCGCCTGCCGGCCCGATCGGCCTGCCCGGCAGGCGGCTGCGGGCGGATGCGACGGCCTACGCGCGCTCGCACCGCGCGGCCACGCCGCTCACGTGGCTCGCGACCTCGGTCGCGGCGGTCGCGGCGCTCGGGTCGCTCGTCGCGGGCCTCCAGTCGGGGGTCGAGGAGTGGGCCGTGCTCGCCGTGCTCGCCGCGATCGTGCTCGTGGTGGGGCTCGCGCTCGCCACCTGGCGGGCGCACGCCTCGCTGCCCGACGCGGATGGCGCCAGGTAGCCTGGTGACGAGCCCGAGGGCGGGCCCGCGGACGAGGGAGCCGTACCCGCACAGCGACAAGACGGCCGGTGGGGACTCGTCATGTCGTGGGTGATCCTGATCGCGTCGGGCCTGCTCGAGGGCGTCTGGGCTGCCGCGATGCAGTCGTCGCAGGGCTTCCGGCGCTGGCGGCCGACCGTGCTCTTCGCCGCCGCCATGCTCGCCTCGATGGGCGGTCTCGCCTGGGCGATGCTCGAGATCCCGACCGGCACCGCCTACGCGGTGTGGGTGGGGGTCGGCGCCGTCGCGACGGTCGTGCTGCAGGTCGCGCGGGGCGCCGAGCGGCTCACGCTCGTGCGCGCGCTGCTGCTCGTGCTGCTCGTCGGCTGCCTCGTCGGTCTGAAGCTGGTGAGCTGAGATGCGCCCCCGCACCGCGTGGGCCGTGCTGCTCGGCAGCGCCGTGCTCGAGGCCATCTGGGCCACGGCGATGGGGGAGTCGGAGGGCTTCAGCCGACCGATCCCGACCCTGGTGTTCGCCGTCGCCGCGGTCGCGAGCTTCATCGGCCTCGAGCGGGCCGTGCAGACGCTCCCGCTCGCGACCGGCTACGCCGTCTGGACGGGCGTCGGCGGCGCCCTCACCGTGCTCTGGGCGATCGCCACGGGCGCGCAGCCGTGGAGCCCGCTGACGCTCCTCTTCCTCGCCGGGATCCTGGTCGCGGTGGCGGGCCTCGCGCTCACCGAGCGCCCGCATGCCGCACCCGCGTCCCCGGACCGGCCCGCCGCATCCGACCCCGCCTGACCTGGCCCTCCGCGTCGCCTCGCCCTGAGTGGCGCTCCCGGCGATCGAGTGGCGCCCTGCAACATCGAGTGGCGCCTCCGGCGATCGAGTGGCGCCACTCGGTCGCGCAGCGCGCCACTCGATCGCGCGAGGCGCCACTCGATCGCGCGAGGCGCCACTCGGCAACGCGGCGTGGGGCGGCGGCGGACGGTGCCGAGGCCGCCGCGGCTCAGAGCGAGCGGCTCAGATCGAGTACTCGATCTGCGGCAGCTCGGCGGGCGACGTGCGCGCGACCGGCTTCGCGGGCACGCCCACGAGCGTCGTGCCGGACGGCGCGTCGTGCAGCACGACCGCGTTCGCGCCGACCCTGACGTCGTCGCCGAGCGCGATCGGCCCGAGGACCTTGGCGCCGGCGCCCACGAGCACGCGGTGCCCGAGCGTCGGGTGCCGCTTCACGGCCGCGTTCGCCGTGCCGCCGAGCGTCACGCCGTGGTAGAGCATCACGTCGTCACCGACCTCGGCGGTCTCGCCGATCACGACGCCCATGCCGTGGTCGATGAAGAACCGCCGCCCGAGCCGCGCGCCCGGGTGGATCTCGACGCCCGTCATGAAGCGCGCGAACTGGCTGCCCGCGCGCGCGATCGAGCGCGCGCCGGCGTGCCAGAGCCGGTGGTTGACGCGGTGGGCCCACACGGCGTGGAGGGTCGAGTAGGTGAGCGCGATCGACAGCGCGCCGCGGGCGGCAGGGTCGTGCCGCCGCGCGTTCTCGATGTCCTCCCGGACGTTGAGCAGGCCCATCCGTCCTCCGCTCAGGCCAGGTCGGCGTAGATCGGCATCGACAGGTAGCGCTCACCGGTGTCGCAGACGATCGCGACGATCGTCTTGCCCGCCGACTCGGGACGGCGCGCGATCTCGAGCGCGGCCCAGACGATCGCGCCCGACGAGATGCCCGCGAAGATGCCCTCCTTCGCGGCGAGCTCGCGGCCGACGCGCACGGCGTCGTCGAGCTCGACGTCGACGACCTCGTCGTAGACGCCGGTGTCGAGGATCTCGGGCACGAAGTTCGCGCCGAGGCCCTGGATCTTGTGCGGGCCTGCCTGGCCCTTCGTCAGCAGCGGCGAGTCGGCCGGCTCGACGGCGACGACGCGGATGTCGGGGTTCAGCTCCTTGAGGCGGCCGCCGGCGCCGGTGATGGTGCCGCCGGTGCCGATGCCCGCGATGAAGATGTCGACCTCGCCGTCGGTGTCGGCCCAGACCTCCTCGGCGGTGGTCTCGCGGTGCACGCGGATGTTCGCCTCGTTCTCGAACTGCCGAGCGAGGATGGCGCCGGGCGTCTCGGCGACGATCTGGCGGGCGCGCTCGACGGCGCCGCGCATGCCGTCGGGGCCGGGGGTGAGCACGAGCTCGGCGCCGTAGGCCTTGAGGATCGCGCGGCGCTCGACCGACATCGTCTCGGGCATCGAGAGGATCACGCGGTAGCCGCGGGCGGCGCCGACCATCGCGAGGGCGATGCCGGTGTTGCCGCTCGTGCCCTCGACGATCGTGCCGCCGGGCTTGAGGGAGCCGTCGGCCTCGGCGGCGTCGATGATCGCGCGGCCGATGCGGTCCTTGACGGATGCACCGGGGTTGAAGGACTCGAGCTTCACGAGCACGGTCGCGTCGGTGCCGTCGAGCCGCTGGAGGCGCACGAGGGGCGTGCCGCCGATCGTGGCGGTGATGTCGTCGAAGATGCGCGCCATGCGGATTCCTTTCATCGGGTGGAAGCAGTGCTTCTCACCATACGGGACAGCACCCGAGCAAGCGCTCCGCGGCGGCTCCGCATTCCCGCAGGGCGCGGGCCCCTCGCGGCACTACCGTGGTGCCGTGACGGAACCGACGGTCGGCGATGCGGTGCGGCAGGCGCGCACGCGCCTCTCGGCCGCCGGCATCGAGGGCCCGGACGCCGAGCTGCTCGCCGCGTGGGCCGCAGGCAGCGGGCTCGGCGAGATCCGAGTCGACATGGCGATGGGCCGCTCGTTCGCGGCGGATGCGCTGGCCCGCTTCGCGCACGCGGTCGCGCGTAGGGAGGCGCGCGAGCCGCTGCAGCGCATCACGGGCCTCGCACCGTTCCGGCACGTCGACCTGCGGGTCGGGCCAGGCGTCTTCACCCCGCGGCCCGAGACCGAGCTGCTCGTCGACGTCGTGCTCGAGCACGTGCGCGGCACGGCCTCGCCGCTCGTGCTCGACGTGGGCACCGGCACGGGCGCCGTCGCGATCGCGCTCGCGCGCGAGGCCGGAGCCCGGGTCGTCGCCGTCGAGCAGAGCCCCGCCGCCTACGTCTGGGCCCGCCGCAACATCGCCGAGCTCGCGCCCGGCACCGTGCTGCTCCACGCCGACGCGCGCGACGTCGCGGCGCTCGCGGCCGTCGGGGTGCAGCCCGGCTCCCTCGACGCCCTCGTGTCGAACCCGCCCTACGTGCCGGCCGCATCCGTGCCCGCCGACCACGAGGTGCGAGCCTTCGACCCCCACGGCGCGCTCTACTCGGGCGCCGACGGGCTCGACCTCATCCGCGACCTCGCGCCGCTCGCGGCCGACCTCGTCGCCCCCGGCGGCATCGTCGCGGTCGAGCACGCCGAGCACCAGTCGGCCGCCGTGCGCGGCATGCTCGAGGACGCCGGGTTCACGGATGCGCGCACGCGGGTCGACCTGACGGGTCGCGACCGCGTCACCTCCGCCGTCCGCTGACGGCCCCGGCGGGCGCTCCCGGGCGGCACTACGATTGCGGGGTGGCCGCCACGATCTACGACTGCTCCGACCCCGCATCCCTGCTCGATGGGGTGCGCGCGGCGCGGACGGCGATCGCGGCCGGCCAGTGCATCGTGATGCCGACCGACACGGTCTACGGCATCGCCGCCGACGCGTTCTCGCACAGCGCCGTCGCGGGCCTGCTCGCGGCGAAGGGCAGGGACCGCGGCTTCCCGCCGCCCGTGCTCGTCGCCGACCGGCACATGGCCACCGCGCTCGCCGAGTCGGTGCCCGCGGCGATCGAGCCGCTGCTCGACGCGCACTGGCCGGGCCCCCTCACCGTCATCCTGCGCGCGCAGCCCTCGCTCACCTGGGACCTCGGCGACACCGGGGGCACCGTCGCGATCCGGGTGCCCGACCACCCGATCGCGATCGGCCTGCTGCGCGAGACGGGGCCGCTCGCGGTCTCGAGCGCCAACCTCCACGGCATGCTGGCGCCGACCGAGGCGGCAGCCGCCGCCGAGATGCTCGGCGACCGCGTCGCCGCGGTGCTCGACGCGGGCGCCGTCGGCGGCAGCGCGGCGCCGGGGGAGCAGAACGGCTCGACGATCCTCGACTGCTCCACCGAGGGCGTCGTGCGCATCGTGCGCCAGGGCGTGCTGCCGCGGGAGACCGTCGCCGCCGCGCTCGGCGAGCTGCTCGCCCCGGAGTGACGCCGTGATCTTCCTGCTCATCACCGCGGTCGCGGCGGTCGTGACCTTCGTCGCGACACGCGTGGTGCTGGCAGTGGCGCTCAAGCACGGCATCCACCCGCCCGTGCGCGACCGCGACGTGCACTCGCGGCCCACACCGCGCCTCGGCGGGGTGGCGATGTGCATCGGCGTGCTCGGCGCGTTCGGCGTCGCCGCCCTCATCCCCGAGCTCTCGGGCGTCTTCGCCGAGCCCGCCCGCATCTGGACGCTGCTGGCCGGCGCGGTGGCGATCTGCGGCATCGGCGTGCTCGACGACCTCGTCGACCTCGACTGGATGCTGAAGCTCGGCGCGCAGATCCTCGTCGCCACCGGCGTCGCGCTCTTCGGCGTGCAGATCGTGAGCCTGCCGATCGCCGGCATCACGGTGCCGTCGGCGACCACGGCGATCATGCTGACGGTGCTCATCATCGTGCTCGTGATGAACGCGCTGAACTTCATCGACGGGCTCGACGGGCTCGTCGCGGGCACCACGATCATCGGCTCGACGGCGTTCTTCGGCTACATCTTCATCATCAGCCAGAACCTCGGGCAGCAGAACGCCTACTTCTCGCTCGCGAGCCTCATCACGTCGATCATCGTCGGCGTCTGCCTCGGCTTCCTGCCGGTGAACTGGCATCCCGCGCGCATGTTCATGGGCGACGGCGGCGCGCTCATGCTGGGCCTCCTCACCGCCGCGAGCGCCATCGCCGTCACCGGGCAGATCGACATCGGCACGATGGGCGGGCGCAGCCAGATCCTGCCCGCGTTCATCCCGGTGCTGCTGCCGCTCGCGATCCTGCTGCTGCCGCTGACGGACTTCGTGCTCGCGGTCGTGCGGCGCCTCCTGAACGGCTCGAGCCCCTTCGCCGCCGACCGCAAGCACCTCCACCACCGGCTGCTCGACATGGGGCACTCGCACCTCGGCGCGGTGCTCATCTTCTACGCGTGGACGGCGGTCGTCTCGGTCGGCTGCCTCGTGTTCCTGATGCAGCCCTGGTGGGTGGCCGTCGGTATCATGGCGGTCGGGTTCATCGTGTGCGCCCTGCTGACGGCGGCGCCCGTCAGCCGCAGGGTGTGGCGCACGTTCCTGCGCGTGCTGCGCGAGCGCCGTGCAGCTCGCAGGGGACTCGAGCCGACCACGATCGACGCCCGCGTCGAGACCAGCATCGACCAGGGGGAATCCCGGTGACCACCAACCAGATCATGCAGCGCATCCTGCTGTGGGGCGGCATCCTCGCCGCCGCCGTGGCCGTCGTGGGCGGGATCGTCGGCTGGCTGCTCGCCGCCGGCGCCGGGGTCGCCTCGGCGCTCGTGGGCACCGCCCTCGCGATCGTCTTCTGCATGCTCACCGCCGCGAGCATCCTGCTCGCCTTCAAGGTCTCGAAGGGCGCCATGATCTCGGGCGCCTTCTTCGGCATCGTGCTGGGCGGCTGGCTGCTGAAGTTCGTGCTGTTCATCGTGCTCGTGTTCGTGCTCGGCGACCAGGACTGGCTGCATCGCGGCGTCGCCTTCGGCGCGCTCGTGGCGGCGGTCATCGGCTCCCTGGTCATCGACTGCGTCGTCATCATGACGAGCCGGCAGCCGACGATCGACAGCGACGCCGACGACGAGACGCAGGGCCGTCCGGCCCGCGGCGCGCAGGCCTGAGCGCCGACCCGCGCAGGCGCCGCGCCGTGCCGCGTTCTGGTAGTGTCGTTCCTGCTCCCCCCACTGCACCGCTCACCATCGAGCGTGTCCGCGCGAGGGGGCGCACCGACGTCGAGACGGCGCCAGGCGCCATGAGGTTGAGGAAGAGACGCTGAACGCCCCTTTGTCGCTGCTGGCCTCTGCTGGAACCGAGCCCGAGCCGTTCCACCCGCCGTCGATCGCGGAGTTCTTCCCGCAGATCTTCCTGTTCGACGAGCCCACGATCGCGTGGCTCGGCGAAGAGGACCCGATCTTCGGCATCAACCGGATCATGCTCATCCGCCTCATCTCGGCGACGGCGATCATCCTCATCTTCGTGCTCGGCACGCGGCGGATGCGCCTGGTCCCGACGCGCGGGCAGAGCCTGGTCGAGATGGGCCTCGGCTTCGTCCGCGACGGCATCGCCTACGACCTGCTCGGCGAGAAGGACGGACGCCGCTTCCTCCCGCTCATCACCACCATCTTCTTCATGGTGCTGTCGATGAACGTGACCGGCATCATCCCCTTCTTCAACATCGCGGGCACCTCCGTGATCGGCGTGCCGCTGCTGCTGGCGCTCATCGCCTACGTCGCGTTCATCTACGCGGGCGTCAAGAAGCACCCGGGCGCCTTCTTCAAGAACGCGCTCTTCCCGCCCGGCGTGCCGTGGCCGCTCTACATCATCGTGACGCCGATCGAGTTCGTCTCGACCTTCGTGCTGCGCCCCATCACGCTGACGCTGCGACTCATGATGAACATGGTCGTCGGCCACCTGCTGCTCGTGCTGTTCTTCTCGGCCACGCACTTCTTCTTCTTCTCCGCCGGCGGCCTCTACACGCTGTTCGGCGCAGGCACCCTCGCCCTCGGCTTCGCGTTCACGCTCTTCGAGCTGCTGGTCGCGGTGCTGCAGGCCTACGTCTTCGCCCTCCTGACCACCGTCTACATCCAGCTCGCGCTGGCTGAAGAGCACTGACCCTCCGGGCAACCGGAACCGCAGAAAGGAAACACCGTGGACAACGCCACGACCGTTCTCGCCGAGATCAACGGCAACATCGCGACCGTCGGCTACGGCCTCGCGGCCATCGGCCCCG
This sequence comes from Agrococcus sp. GW821-FHT14H11, assembly GCF_058803545.1. NCBI lineage: Bacteria > Bacillati > Actinomycetota > Actinomycetes > Micrococcales > Microbacteriaceae > Agrococcus > Agrococcus sp. GW821-FHT14H11. The sequence goes on along the minus strand of NZ_JBXAPA010000005.1, from coordinate 71,116 downwards.
CCATCGGCGTGGGCATCGTCGTCGGCAAGACGATCGAGTCGGTCGCGCGCCAGCCGGAGCTGCAGGGCCGCCTGACGGTCCTCATGTACATCGGCATCGCGTTCACCGAGGCGCTCGCCTTCGTCGGCATCGCCACGTACTTCTTCATGGTCTGAGGCACTGATGCTCGCATCAGACCTCTTCCTGGCGGAGGAGGAGGGGGAGCAGAACATCCTCCTCCCCGCCTTCTACGACATCCTCTGGTCGGCGGTCATCTTCACCGTCCTCCTGCTGGTCTTCTGGAAGGTCGTCCTCCCGCGCATGCAGGCGCTGCTCGACGAGCGCGCCGCTGCCATCGAGGGCGGCATCAAGAAGGCCGAGGAGGCGCAGGCCGAGGCCGCTGCGGCGCTCGAGTCGTACAACACGCAGCTCGCCGCCGCGCGCGCTGAGGCCAGCCAGATCAAGGAGCGTGCTCGCGCAGACGCCGCCAAGATCGAGGCCGACCTGAAGGCTCGTGCGAACGACGAGGCCGAGCGCATCACCGCGCAGGCGCACCAGCGCATCGAGGCCGAGCGCCAGGCAGCCTTCTCCTCCCTGAAGACCGAGGTCGGCACGCTCGCCCTCGACCTGTCGGAGAAGGTCGTCGGCGAGTCGATGGACGACAGCCGCTCGGCTGCGATCGTCGACCGCTTCCTGGCCGACCTCGAGCGCGACGGGGCGAACCGCTAGTGGGCAGCGCGACCAGCCAGGCGCGAGCCGGCATCGAGGGCGCTGTCAGCGCGCAGCCGCACGCGGGCATCGACGACGCGCGCGACCTGTTCCGGGCGTCGCGCGCCATCGAGCGGAGCCCCCAGGTGCTCTCGTCGCTGGCCGACCCCGCCTCGACGCCCGACGCTCGCGCGGCCCTCGCGGCGCGCGTGCTCGGGCAGCTCGGAGCACCTGCGGTCGCGATCGTCGCGCACCTCGCGCGCCAGCGCTGGTCCGCTCCCGCCGACCTGCTCGCGGGCATCGACGACGCGGCCATCCGCATCGCCGTGCGCTCGTCGCAGGCCGACGTCGCCGGCGAGATCGCCTCGTTCGAGCGCACCGTCGCCTCCGACGCGCAGCTCGAGCTCGCGCTCGGCGGCCTGCTCGGCTCCGCCGACGCCAAGGCTGCGCTCGTCGAGCGGCTGCTCGGCGGCCGGGCGAGCGAGGCGGCCGCCTCGATCCTCGATCACCTCGTGCGCGCGCCCCGCGGCCGTCGCATCGGCCAGCGGCTGCGCAGCACCGCGAAGCAGGTGGCCGAGGCCTCCGGCAGCTCGCTCGCGACCGTCACGACGGCGCGCGAGATCCCTGCGGCGCAGCTCGACCGACTCCGCGTCGGCCTCGAGCGGCAGTACGGCCGCGCGCTGCAGCTCCAGCAGATCGTCGACCCGGCCGTCCTCGGCGGCCTGCGCGTCGCGATCGGCGACGACGTCATCGACGGCACCGTCCGTTCCAAGTTCACCGACCTGCGCCTGAAGCTCGGCTAGGTCGACAGCCCACCAGAGGAAGACACATGTCAGAGCTCACCATCAGCCCCGACGAGATCAAGGGCGCACTCGCCGACTTCGTCTCGTCCTACGAGGCCTCGGCCTCGACGACGGCCGAGGTCGGCACCGTCATCGACGCCGCCGACGGCATCGCGCACGTCGAGGGCCTCCCCGGCGTCATGGCCAACGAGCTCGTCCGCTTCGCGGACGGCACGCTGGGCCTCGCCCAGAACCTCGACGAGTCCGAGATCGGCGTCGTGGTGCTCGGTGAGTTCGCCGGCATCGAGGCCGGCATGGAGGTCACCCGCACCGGCGAGGTGCTCTCGGTCCCCGTGGGCGAGGGCTACCTGGGCCGCGTCGTCGACCCGCTCGGCAACCCGATCGACGGCCTCGGCCAGATCGCCTCGAGCGGCCGCCGCGCCCTCGAGCTGCAGGCGCCGGGCGTCATGCAGCGCAAGTCGGTGCACGAGCCGCTCCAGACCGGCATCAAGGCGATCGACGCGATGATCCCGGTCGGCCGCGGCCAGCGCCAGCTGATCATCGGCGACCGCCAGACGGGCAAGACGGCGATCGCGATCGACACGATCATCAACCAGAAGTCCAACTGGGACTCGGGCGACGTCAACAAGCAGGTGCGCTGCATCTACGTCGCCGTCGGCCAGAAGGGCTCGACCATCGCCTCGGTGAAGGGCGCCCTCGAGGAGGCCGGCGCGATGGAGTACACCACCATCGTCGCCTCGCCCGCGTCCGACCCGGCCGGCTTCAAGTACCTCGCGCCCTACGCCGGCTCGGCCATCGGCCAGCACTGGATGTACGAGGGCAAGCACGTCCTGATCATCTTCGACGACCTGTCGAAGCAGGCCGAGGCCTACCGCGCCGTGTCGCTGCTGCTCCGCCGCCCGCCGGGCCGCGAGGCCTACCCGGGTGACGTGTTCTACCTGCACTCCCGTCTGCTCGAGCGCTGCGCGAAGCTCTCCGACGAGCTCGGCGCGGGCTCGATGACCGGCCTGCCGATCATCGAGACGAAGGCCAACGACGTCTCGGCGTACATCCCGACCAACGTGATCTCGATCACCGACGGCCAGATCTTCCTCCAGTCCGACCTGTTCAACGCCAACCAGCGCCCCGCGGTCGACGTCGGCATCTCGGTCTCGCGAGTCGGCGGCGACGCGCAGGTCAAGTCGATCAAGAAGGTCTCCGGCACGCTCAAGCTCGAGCTCGCCCAGTACCGCTCGCTCGAGGCGTTCGCGATGTTCGCCTCCGACCTCGACGCGGCCTCGCGCCGTCAGCTCGAGCGCGGCGCGCGCCTGACCGAGCTGCTGAAGCAGCCGCAGTACTCGCCGTACCCCGTCGAGGAGCAGGTCGTCTCGATCTGGGCCGGCACGAACGGCAAGCTCGACACGGTGCCCGTCAACCAGGTGCTGCAGTTCGAGTCCGAGCTGCTCGAGCACCTGCGCAGCAACAGCTCGGTGCTCGGCACGCTCCGCGAGACCAACGTGCTCGACGACGCGACGCTCGCGACGCTCGAGTCGGAGGTCGACGAGTTCGTGAAGAACTGGCAGGGCAAGCCGGAGTCGAGCATCACCGACCCGGGCACGGAGTCCGACAACCCCATGGTCGAGGACGTCAACCAGGAGCAGATCGTCAAGGGCCGTCGCTGACGCGAGCTCGCTGAGGAGGCGGAATGGGAGCCCAGCTCCGGGTCTACACGCAGAAGATCAAGTCTGCGCAGACGACCAAGAAGATCACGAAGGCGATGGAGCTCATCGCTGCATCGCGCATCCAGAAGGCGCTCGCACGCGTGCACGCGTCGACGCCGTACGCCAGGGCGCTGACGCGCGCCGTGAGCGCGGTCGCCACGTACTCCAACGAGGCGCACCCGCTCACGGTCGAGCGTCCGCAGCTGAAGCGCGCGGCGATCGTCGTGCTGACGAGCGACCGCGGCCTGGCCGGCGCGTTCAACTCGCAGATCATCCGCGAGGCGAGCGAGCTCCGGGCGAAGCTGGAGTCCGAGGGCAAGGAGGTCGACCACTACCTGGTCGGCAACAAGGCCGTCGGCTACTTCAAGTTCCGCAAGCGCGCGTCCATCCAGGCGTGGACGGGGCAGTCGGAGACGCCGAGCCCCGAGCTCGCGCAGGAGATCGCCGAGGCGGTGCTCGAGGCGTACGTCTCCGAGCAGGTCGATGAGATCCACATCGTCTACAACCGCTTCGTCAGCATGATGACGCAGGAGCCCACCTCGGTGCGGCTGCTGCCGCTGGAGGTCGTCGAGGCCGAGAGCGCCGAGAGCGCGGAGCACTTCCCGCTGTACGAGTTCGAGCCCGAGCCCGCACAGGTGCTCGACGCGCTCCTGCCGGTGTACGTCGAGAGCCGCATCTTCAACGCCCTGCTGCAGTCGGCCGCCGCGAAGCAGGCGGCGACGCAGAAGGCCATGAAGTCGGCCTCCGACAACGCCGACAAGCTCATCACCGACTACACCCGCCTGCGCAACAACGCGCGCCAGGCCGAGATCACGACGCAGATCTCCGAGATCGTGGGCGGCGCGGACGCCCTCGCCTCGGCGAAGTAGCCACGAAAGGCAAGCACCATGACCATCACTGACACCCCCGAGGTCTCGCAGCGGCAGGCCGGCGTCGGCCGCGTGGCCCGCGTGACCGGTCCCGTCGTCGACATCGAGTTCCCGCACGACGCGATCCCGCCCGTCTACAACGCGCTCAAGACGACCGTCGACTTCGGTGACGGCACCGAGCCGCAGGAGATCACGCTCGAGGTCGCGCAGCACCTCGGCGACGACCTCGTGCGCGCCATCGCCCTGAAGCCGACCGACGGCCTCGTCCGCGGCCAGGAGGTGCGCGACACCGGCGACCCGATCATGGTCCCCGTCGGCGACGTCACCAAGGGCAAGGTCTTCAACGTCATCGGCGAGGCGCTCAACCTCGGCGAGGGCGAGACGATCGAGGTCACCGAGCGCTGGTCGATCCACCGCAAGGCTCCCGCGTTCGACCAGCTCGAGTCGAAGACGCAGCTGTTCGAGACCGGCATCAAGGTCATCGACCTGCTGACCCCGTACGTGCAGGGCGGCAAGATCGGCCTGTTCGGCGGCGCCGGCGTCGGCAAGACCGTCCTCATCCAGGAGATGATCCAGCGCGTCGCGCAGGACCACGGCGGCGTCTCGGTGTTCGCCGGTGTCGGCGAGCGCACCCGTGAGGGCAACGACCTGATCCACGAGATGGAGGAGGCGGGCGTCTTCGACAAGACCGCCCTCGTCTTCGGCCAGATGGACGAGCCGCCGGGCACGCGTCTGCGCGTGGCCCTGTCGGCGCTGACGATGGCGGAGTACTTCCGCGACGTGCAGAAGCAGGACGTGCTGCTGTTCATCGACAACATCTTCCGCTTCACGCAGGCGGGCTCGGAGGTCTCGACGCTGCTCGGCCGCATGCCCAGCGCCGTCGGCTACCAGCCGAACCTCGCCGACGAGATGGGCATCCTGCAGGAGCGCATCACCTCGACGCGCGGCCACTCGATCACCTCGCTGCAGGCGATCTACGTGCCGGCCGACGACTACACCGACCCGGCCCCGGCCACGACGTTCGCGCACCTCGACGCGACGACGGAGCTGAGCCGCGAGATCGCGTCGAAGGGCCTCTACCCGGCCGTCGACCCGCTCACGTCGACCAGCCGCATCCTCGACCCCCGCTACCTGGGCGAGGACCACTACCGCGTCGCGACGACCGTCAAGCAGATCCTCCAGAAGAACAAGGAGCTGCAGGAGATCATCGCGATCCTCGGTGTCGACGAGCTCTCCGAGGAGGACAAGATCGTCGTGTCGCGTGCACGCCGCATCCAGCAGTTCCTCTCGCAGAACACCTACATGGCCAAGAAGTTCACGGGCGTCGAGGGCTCGACCGTGCCGCTCAAGGAGACCGTCGAGTCGTTCGACGCGATCGCCAAGGGCGAGTTCGACCACGTGGCCGAGCAGGCGTTCTTCAACGTCGGCGCGATCTCGGACGTCGAGGCCAAGTGGGCGCAGATCCAGAAGGAGAACGGCTGATGGCTCTGACCGTCAGCATCGTGTCGGCCGCCTCCGAGGTGTGGTCGGGCGAGGCCTCGCAGGTCATCGCCCGCACCACCGAGGGCGAGATCGGCATCCTGACGGGCCACGAGCCGGTGCTGGCCGTGCTCGCCGAGGGTCAGGTGCGCGTCACCGACTCGACCGGCACGGTGCACAGCGTCGAGGCCGAGGACGGCTTCCTGTCGGTCGACCACGACCGCGTGGAGATCGTCGCCAGGAACGCAAAGCTCGCGTGATCGTCCTGCTGCCGCCCAGCGAGACGAAGGCGGCAGGCGGGACGGCGGAGCCGCTGTCGACGGCCAGCCTGGGGTTCCCCGGGCTGGCCGTCGCCCGTTCCCGGGCCCTCGCGGCCCTCGACCGCCTCGTCGCCGCCGGCCAGGACGTCTCGACGCCCGCGAAGGCGCGCGCCGCCGCCGACAACGCCGCTGTGCGCGATGCGCCGACGATGCCGGCGATCGAGCGCTACACGGGCGTGCTCTACGACGCGCTGGGCGCCGCATCCCTCGACGCCGATGCGCGCGACTGGGTCGACGCCCACGTCGTGATCCAGTCGGCCCTGCTCGGCTTCGTGCGCGCATCCGACCGGATCCCCGCCTACAAGGTGTCGGAGCACACGCGCCTGCCGGGGGAGCGGATGCGCGACCTGTGGTCGGGAGCGGGCGACGCGATCGAGGGCTTCGCGCTCGACCTGCGCTCGAAGGCGTACGCGGCCCTGGCGCCGGTCGCCGGCGCCGTGCCCGTCGAGATCGTCTCGCCGGAGGGCAGGGCGCTCAACCACTGGAACAAGGCGGGGAAGGGCGCGCTCGTGCGCTCGCTCGCGGAGGCGGGCGTTGAGGCGCCGTCGGCGGATGCGCTCGTGGCGTGGGCGGCGTCCGCCGGCGTGCCGCTCACGCGCGCCGAGGGCGGCCTGCGGCTCGTCGTCCAGGATCCGCGGCTCGTCGCCGCGCGCTGAGGCGCTCGGGGTGCAGGCCGTGATCAGCCGGCCGACCTAGCATCGCTGCATGCCTGTCCGCAACTCCCGCGACGATGCCCGCCCCGACGCGGAGGAGGCGGTCGACGACCGGATCCTGGAGGCGGCGCGCGGCTACGGCTGGCCGAGCCTCCGGCCCGGGCAGGCCGAGGCCGTGCAGGCGCTGCTCGACGGCCACGACGTGCTCGCCGTCATGCCGACCGGGCACGGCAAGTCGGCGATCTACCAGCTCGCCGCGAAGCTCCTCGACGGGCTGACGGTGGTCGTCTCGCCGCTCATCGCGCTGCAGCACGACCAGGTCGAGCAGCTCGAGGGCCTCGGAGCCGACCCGGCGGTCGCGGTGAACTCGTCGCAGCGCGTCGGCGAGCACCGCGAGGCGTGGGAGGAGCTCGAGGCCGGCGAGGCGGAGTTCGTCTTCCTGGCGCCCGAGCAGCTCGCCCGCGACGAGGTGCTCGAGCGGCTGCGCGAGCTGCGGCCGTCGCTGCTCGTCGTCGACGAGGCGCACTGCGTCTCGGCGTGGGGCCACGACTTCCGGCCCGACTACCTGCGGCTCGGGCACGTCGTCGAGGCGCTCGGGCATCCGACCACCGTCGCGCTGACGGCGACCGCCGCGCCGCCCGTGCGGGAGGAGATCGTCGAGCGGCTGCGCATGCGCGACCCGCGGCAGGTGGTGCGCGGGTTCGACCGCCCCAACATCTTCCTCGAGGTGCAGCGGCACAGCGACGACGACGAGCGGCGCGAGGCGCTCGTCGCGCGAGCGGTCGCCGAGGCGAAGCCGGGCCTCGTGTACGTCGCGACGCGCAAGGACGCGGAGCGCTACGCGGCCGACCTGGTCGCGGCCGGCGTGCGCGCCGAGGCGTACCACGCCGGGATGGCGCGCGCCGAGCGCGAGCGGGTGCACGCCGCGTTCAGCGACGGGAGCGCCGAGGTCGTCGCCGCGACGTCGGCGTTCGGGATGGGCATCGACAAGCCCGACGTGCGGTTCGTGCTCCATGCCGCGCCACCCGACTCGCTCGACGCCTACTACCAGGAGATCGGCCGCAGCGGCCGCGACGGCGAGCCGGCGCTCGCGGCGCTGCTGCACCGGCAGGAGGACTTCGGGCTGCACCGCTTCCGCACCGGCGGGACCGCCGACGAGGAGATGCTCTCGGCCGTTGCCTCGCGCGTGCGGCGGGCGAAGCAGCCCGTGCCGCCTGCGCGCCTGCGCGAGCGGCTCGAGGTCGGAGCGAGCCGGCTCACCGCGGCCGTGAACCTGCTCGAGCAGGTCGGCGCCGTCGAGACGACCGACGAGGGCGAGCTCGTCTGGAGCGCGGGCGCCGTGCGGCCCGCTGTCGAGGAGGCGGCGCAGATCGCCGAGGCGCGGCGCCGGGTCGACCGCTCGCGGGTCGAGATGATGCGCGGCTACGTCGAGACCGGCGGATGTCGCCGCCGCTACCTGCTCGGCTACTTCGGCGAAGAGCTGCCGGAGCTGTGCGGCGCGTGCGACACGTGCCGCTCGGGCTCGGCGGCGCGGGTCGAGGAGGCGCGCGCGGCCGCCGACGAGGCCGCCGGGGGAGCGGACGACTGGCACGTCGGCCAGCGCGTGCGGCATGAGGCGTGGGGCGAGGGCGGGGTCGTGAGCGACGACGGCGACCGCATCACCGTGCTCTTCGACGAGGAGGGCTACAAGACGCTCGCGGTCGAGGTGCTCGCCCGCACCGGGGCGCTGCAGCCCCTCTGACCTCTTCCGTCGGCCCCCTCGCTGGTGGAGCCGCGCGGCCGCCGCTCCCGCTCCGCTGGTCGAGCCGCGGCGCCGCCGCTCCCCACCCCGCTGGTCGAGCCGCGGCGCCGCCGCTTCCACCCCGCTGGTCGAGCCGCGCGGCCGCCGCTCCCCTCCCGCTGGTCGAGCCGCGGCGCCGCCGCAGGCGGCCCCGCGAGTCGAGACCACTCCGCGGCCCGCCCGCCCGCTCCCCATCCCGCTTGGTCGAGGAGCGCGCGGGCGCAGCCCGCCCGCGTCACGAGACCACGTGCGGCCAGCGTCTGGGTGGTCTCGAGACGGCCGGCTCCGCCGGCCTCCTCGACCAGCGGATGGGGGCGGATGCCATGTCAGTGCCCCGTGGTTCCATGCCTGCATGGACGGCGACTGGGGCCTCGACGCGGAGGACTACATCGCGTCGATCCGCGCCGGCGCGATCGACCCGTACGGCCGCACCGCGGCCGAGCTCGAGGACGAGCTCGCCGCGTTCGACCGCGACTGGGGCGAGCGGCTCGCCGCGCTCACGCCCGACGAGCTGGAAGCGGTCGTCGAGGGGCGCATGCGCGTGCCCGAGCTGCCCGGCCCGGCCGAGTCCGAGCGGGCCGCGTGGCTGCGCCGCGAGGAGCAGTTCACCGGCCAGATCAAGGCGCTGCAGGCGCAGCGGGCGCGACTCGAGGCGCGCGAGCGGGAGCTGCTCGCCGCGCGCTTCCAGCGGGTCCGCGACGAGGGCGGCGAGGTCGTCACCACGCTGCGGGAGGCGGCGTCGCTGCTGGCGGCGGAGCTGCGCCAATCCGACCGGGCCGTTGAGCGGCGGATCACGGATTCCTGGCAGATCGTCACCGAGCTGCCCGCCGCCCACGAAGCCCACAAGTCCGGCCGCATCTCCTCCGGCCACCTGCGAGTGATCGAGCAGGCGACCCACCCGCTGCGCATCGACGTGGACGCCGACCCGGCCGAGCGCGCCCGCGTGGAGGCGGAGCTGGTCGCGATCGCGGAGACGACGACGCCGTCGCGCCTGCGCTCCCGGTCGAAGCGGATCGTGGACCGGGTGCTCACGCAGCCGCTGCAGCAGCGGCACCGGTTGGCGATGGAGCGGCGCGACGTGTGGATGGTCGACGCCGGCGACGGGATGGTCGACATCGGCGCCCGCGTGCCCGCGGTCGTCGGCGCCGGCATCTTCGACCGGCTCACGCAAGCCGCCCGCGGCAAGCCCAAGGACGACCCGCGCACCTGGGACCAGTTCCGCGCCGACGCGTTCAGCGAACTGCTGCTCACCGGCCAGACCCCCGACGACCTGCACGCGACCAACGCGCTGACGGCCACCATCGCGATCACCATCCCCGCCACCGAGCTGCTGCGCGAACAGGGCGATCCCGAGCCGCAGCTGCGGTTCCCCGCGCTGCTCGACGGGAAGATCCTCGTCGACCCCGCCACCGTGCGGGCGCTCGCCGTCGACACCGCCACCTGGGAGCGGCTGTTCACCCATCCGGTGACGGGGTTGCCGATCACGGTCGACACGTACCAGCCGAACCGGGCGCAGCGGCGCTGGCTGAGAGCGCGGGATGGCCGCTGCCGCTGGCCCGGCTGCGACAACCCCGTCGCCCGAGCCGATCTCGACCACACGATCGACCACGCCTCGGGCGGGCCGACGAGCATCGAGAACCTGGCGCACCTGTGCCGCAGGCACCACACCATCAAGCACTCGACACGATGGAGCGTCCGGCAGCTGCCCGACGGTGTGCTGGAGTGGACGACACCGCTCGGCAGGGCGATCCGCGACGAACCCGAGCCGCAGGGGCCGCGCTTCGCCGAGGCGGACGCGCCCTGGGACACGCTGCCGGACGACGGCGGGCCGCCAGGCGAGGCGCCACCCGAGTGGGCGCATCCGCCGGACCTCGTCCCAGCCGTACCCTTGCCCTCGCCGGCGCCAGGCCGGAGCATCTGAGCATGCCGAACGCACCCGAGACGCTGGAGCGCATCCAGGACGCCTTCGACCCGCTGCCCGTGCGGCTGCGCGCGATGTTCGGCGAGCATGCCATCTACTGCGACGACCGCATCTTCGGCTTCATCTGCGACGACACGCTGCTGCTGAAGCTCGTGCCCGAGGCGGAGGAGCTCACCGCGGCCCTCCCGCGCGGCGAGGCCTACCCCGGCTCGAAGCCCTACGGCATCGTCGACGACGATCGGCTGGGCGACGTCGAGTGGCTGCACGAGGTCGCGCAGACCATCGCGGCGACGCAGTCGCCGAAGCCCGCGCGAGGCCGTGAAGCGGGGCCGAGGTAGCGACCGGGGAGGGGCGGCCGCACACCGGCCTCGAGGCCGAGGCCGCCTAGGGTGGAGGGCATGACGCGCACACTGGGAAGCTCCGGCATCGAGGTCTCGACCATCGGCCTCGGCTGCAACAACTTCGGCCGCAAGGGCACCCGCACCGAGGACCAGGCCGGCACCGACGCCGTGATCCACGCGGCCATCGACCACGGCATCACGCTCTTCGACACCGCCGACATCTACGGCAACCCGGCCACCACCTCCGAGACCCTCATGGGCGTCGCCCTGCAGAAGGCAGGCAGCGCCGCGCGCGACAAGGTCGTGCTGGCGACGAAGTGGGGCCACAGCGGCCTGGCGATCGAGGGCACCGAGACGTGGGGCGCGAAGGGCGCTCGGCAGTACATCCGCAGCGCGGTCGAGGCATCGCTGCGCCGGCTCCAGGTGGAGCACATCGACCTCTACCAGATGCACACGCCCGACCCGTCGACGCCGATCGAGCAGACGGTCGCCGCGCTCGACGAGCTCGTCGCCGAGGGCAAGATCCGTGCCTACGGCCACTCCAACTTCTCGGCCGAGCAGATCGCCGCCGCCGCAGCCGTCGAGAGCCCGAACGGGTTCGTCTCGGCGCAGGACGAGTACTCGCTCGTCTCCCGCGGCGTCGAGCGCGAGGTGCTGCCGGCGGTGCGCGAGGCCGGCCTCGGCTTCCTGCCCTACTTCCCGCTCGCCAACGGGCTCCTGACGGGCAAGTACTCGCAGGGCTCCGGCCCCGACGACGCCCGCCTCACGCGTCTCAAGCCCCAGGTGCTCGAGGAGACCGACTGGAGCCGCATGGCCGAGTACGAGCGCATCGTCGCCCGCACGGGCTCGACGATGCTCGAGGTGACGTTCCAGTGGTTGCTCGCGCAGCCCGCGGTCACGAGCGTCATCGCCGGCGCCACGCGCCCCGAGCAGATCGCGCAGAACGCGGGTGCCGGCCTCGGCGAGCTCGACGCCGGCACCGTCGAGGAGATCTCCGAGCTCTTCGGCTGAGCCTATGGTGCGTAGTCGTCGCCATGGGCGGCGACGTACGCGCGCACGTCGCCCGCGCGCAGCGCCTCGCCGAGCGCGGCGGTGCGCGGCGCGTCGACGATGTTCACGGATGCGCCGGCGCGGCCGGTGAACCCGGCCAGCGGGGCCATGAGGCTGAGGATGTCGTCGCGCTCGAGCTCCTGGCTGAGGGCCGCGAGCGCGACCATGTCGTCGATCTGCAGGTCGCCCGTGATGCGGACGGCCGAGGCGATGTGGACGAGCGCCGCCGTGAGCGCCGGCGGGTCGGCGGCCAGCTCGTCGAGGCGCTCGAGCAGGCCGATGATCGAGGCGCGCGCGCGCTCGGCGCGGTCGAGGTCGCCGTAGGGCAGGTCGATGCGCTGCCGCACGAAGTAGATGCCGTCGCCGTCGTCGAGCAGCAGCGGGTCGGCGGTGAAGTCGTAGTAGCGGCTCGCGCCGCCGTCGATCGCCCCGTCGACGAATCGGGCGACCGACGGGTTGCGGTTCTCGACCCAGAAGCCGTCGACCGCCTCGATCAGGCTGACGAAGCCCTCGTAGTTCGCCTGCACCACGTAGTCGATCTCGAGCCCGCCGAAGAGCTCCGACACCGTCGTCCGCATCAGCTCGGTGCCTCCGGCCGGGAACGCCGCGTTGATCTTCGCCTCGCCCACGCCCGGGATGGTCACCCACGAGTCGCGCGTGACCGAGATCAGCGCGAGCGTCTGCCGGTCGGCGGAGAGCTGCGCGACGACGATCGTGTCGGGCCGGCCGCCCCAGCTGCCCGGCTCCTGCGCATCGGTGCCGAGCAGCAGGGCGGTGACCGGCCCCTCCGGGAGCGGATCGGCGAGTGCGGTCGGGGTCGGCGTCGGCGTCGCCGAGGGCTCGGCAGTGGGCGTGGGGTTGGCCGTCGGCGTCGTCGTCGCGCGCGCGTCGGCGGTCGGCGTGGGGGAGGGCTCCGCGGGGCCGCAGCCTGTGGCGGCGACCACCGCGACGAGCGCGACCAGGCCGAGCCGGCGCATCCGCGCCCCTGCGCTGCGTGCTCGCATCATCGCCCCCTGCCGAGTCAGCGCTCAGGCTAGCGGCGCCGCGGCAGGTTTGGGAACAGCGTTACATCAAGGGACGTACCCCGTGCCGTGCGCGTCGACGTAGGGCTGGATGTCGCCGGCGCGGAGCGCGTCGCCGAGCGCGGCCGTCTGCGCGGTGTCGACGACGTTCACCGACTGCCCGCCCTGCGTGCCGAAGCCCGTGATCGGCGCCATGAGGCTCACCACGTCGTCGCGCCCGAGCTCCTGGCTGAGGCTCGCGAGCGCGACCATGTCCTCGATGCTCAGGTCGCCGGTGATCTTGAGCCGGCCGGCGAAGTGGCCGAAGAGCTCGGGGAGCGCAGCAGGGTCGGCGGTCGCGATCTCGTCGATGCGCTCGAGCATGCCGGCGACGGCGGCGCGCTGCCGCTCCGCGCGGTCGAGGTCGCCCGCGGGCAGGCCCTTGCGCTGGCGCACGTAGATGAGGCCGTCGGTGCCAGACAGGTGCACCGGGTCGGCGGTGAAGTCGACGACCCGGCCGGTGCTGTTGACCGTCACCTGGGTCGGGTGCTGGTTGGCCGCGTCGAAGCCGTCGAGCGCCCGGGTCAGCGCGATGAAGCCCTCGAAGTCGGCCTGCACGACGTAGTCGATCTCGAGCCCGCCGAAGAGCTGCGAGACGGTGTCGCGCATCATGGGCGTGCCGCCGATCGCGAACGCGGCGTTGATCTTGCCCGCGCCGGCACCGGGGATCTGCACCCACGAGTCGCGCGTGATCGACACGAGCGTCAGCGTGTCGCGGTCGGCCGAGATCTGGGCGACCATGATCGCGTCGGCGTTGCCCGTCATCGAGCCGGGCGTGCGCGAGTCGGTGCCGAGCAGCAGGGCGGTGACCGCGCCGTCGGGCAGCGGGTCGGCCGGCGCCGTGGGCGTCGGGCTCGGCGCGGCCGTCGGCGTCGGGGCGACCGCCGTCGGGCTCGGCGTCGCGGTCGGCGTCGGGAGCGGCTCCGACTGCGGCCCGCAGCCCGTGATCGCGAGCGTCGCGGCGAGCGCGACCGCCGCCCATCGCGCCGCCGCCGGCCCCGTGCGCGCTCGTCGGGTGCGTGCCTGCATCGTGTCGTCTCCTCGGGTCGTCGCGCTCCCGAGGCTAGCGGGCCGCCTCAGCGCAGCGCCGCGTAGCCCTGCTCGTCGCGCGCGTTCGACGCGGCGCGGATCGTGCCGTCGGGCTCGTGCGACGCGAACGAGAGCCGTCCGAGCGACCAGGCGCCCGCATCCGTGAGCACGTGCCCGCGGCGCGCGAGCTCGGCGAGCACGTCGTCGCCGAGCCGCGACTCGACGTGCAGCCCGCCCGGCTCCCACACCCGCGGCTCGAACGACGACACCAGGTGCGTCACGTGCCAGGAGGGGGCGTCGATCGCCGCCTGCGGGTCGAGCCCGAGCACCCGCATGCCGAGCAGCATCGTGAGCTGCCACTGGTCCTGCTGGTCGCCGCCCGGCGTGCCGAGCGCCGCGGTCGCGCCGTCGTCGTCGACGAGCATCGTCGGCGAGAGGGTCGTGCGGGGGCGGATGCGCGGGGCGAGGCTCGTGGCGAGGCCGTCCTCGAGCCAGAGCATCTGGGCGCGCGTGCCGAGGCAGAAGCCGAGGTCGGCGATCGTCGGGCTCGACTGCAGCCAGCCGCCGGAGGGCGTTGCCGAGATCACCATGCCGTCCTTGTCGACGACGTCGATGTGGCACGTGTCGCCGCGGGTGGGCTCGCCCGTGCCCGCCTCCTTCGGTACCGCGCCCGCCGTGCCGACCACGGGCATCCGCGGGTCTCCGCGCAGCGCGCCGGGCCGCAGCTCGAGCGACGCCGCCTGGTCGATGAGGGCCCGCCGCTCGGCGAGGTAGGCGTCGTCGAGCAGGCCCGAGATGTCGGCGCCGTCGCCGAACCACGCGTCGCGGTCCGCGTGCGCCAGCTTCATCGCCTCGGCTGCGGCGTGCACGATGTCGGCGTCGAAGGCGTCCGCGCGCTCCGGGAGCAGCGGGTCGAGGATGCCGAGTGCCTCGAGGAGGGCCGGGCCCTGCGTCCACGCGCCGGCCTTGTGCACGGTCGTGCCGCGCCAGGGCATCGCGAGCGACGGCTCCCAGGTGGGCCGCCACGCCGCCATGTCGTCGCCGGTGAGGAGGCCCTGGTGCGCGTCGCCGGAGGAGTCCATCGCCGCCTCGCGCCCGTGCCGGTCGACGGCCTCGGCGACGAAGCCCTCGCTCCACGCCGAGATCGCCGCGTCGCACGCGGCCTCGCGCCCCATGCCGCGGCCGGCGTCGGCGAGGCGGCGGTACGTCTCGGCGAGCGCGGGGTTGCGCACCACGTCCCATGCCTCGGGGGCCGGGTCGGCCCAGAGCGCCGCGGAGGCGGCCCAGTGCTCGCGGAAGAAGTCGGCGCGGCCGGCGATGGTGCGTGCCACGCGCGGCAGCACGCGGTGGCCCCGCTCCGCGAGCTCGATCGCGAACGCGAGCACGTCGGCCGGCGCCCACGTGCCGTGGTCGCGCACGAGCGTGAGCCACGCGGGCACCGCGCCCGGCACGACGGCGGCGAGCAGGCCGGTGCCGGGGATGTGCGCGATGCCCTCGGCGCGCATCCGCTCGATCGTGGCGGCGCCGGGCGTCACGCCCTGGCCGCACAGCACCTGCGGCTCCTGGCCGGGGAGCCGCACGATCGCCGGCAGGTCGCCGCCGGGGCCGTTGAGGTGCGGCTCGACGACGTGCAGCACGAAGCCGGCGGCGGCGGCCGCGTCGGCGGCGTTGCCGCCCCGCTCGAGCACGGCCATACCGCTCGACGAGGCGAGCCAGTGCGTCGAGGCGACGGCTCCGAACGATCCCTGCAGCGGCGGTCTGGTGCGCATCATGCGCGACACGCTATCGGGCGGCGCTGGCAGCCGGGTCGAGGTCGAGCCGCCGCAGCAGCTGCGCGTTGAGCGCCACGACGATCGTCGACAGCGACATGAGCACGGCGCCGACCGACATCGGCAGCACGAAGCCGACCGGCGCGAGCACGCCCGCGGCGAGCGGCACCGAGATGAGGTTGTAGCCCGCCGCCCACCACAGGTTCTGCACCATCTTGCGGGCGCTCGCGGTCGAGAGCTCGACCACCGACAGCACGCTGCGCGGGTCGGAGCTCGCGAGGATCACGTCGGCCGAGGCGATCGCCACGTCGGTGCCGGCGCCGATCGCGAGGCCCACGTCCGCGCGGGCGAGCGCGGGCGCGTCGTTCACGCCGTCGCCCACGAACGCGACGGTGCGCCCCTCCTCCTGCAGCCGCGCCACCTCGCGCTCCTTGTGCTCGGGGCGCACGTTGGCCGCGACGCGGTCGATGCCGAGCTCGGCGGCGACAGCCTGCGCGACGGCGTCGGCGTCGCCCGTGACCATCGCGACCTGGATGCCCCGCCGGTGCAGCGCATCCACCGCCTGCCGCGACTCGGCCCGGATCTCGTCGGCGAGCCGCAGCGCACCGGCGACCCGGCCGTCGACGACGACGTGGAGGATGATCGCGCCGGCGTCCCGCCACGGCTCGACCTCGGGCAGCTCGTCGGCGCCCTCCTCCTGCAGCATGTGCGGGCCGCCGACCCGCACCGTGCTGCCCTCGACCGCGGCGGTGACGCCGACGGCGGGGGAGGAGGAGAAGTCGGATGCGCCGGGCACGTCGAGCGCGCCGTGCTCGGCCGCGCGCACGATCGCCCGGGCCAGCGGGTGCTCGCTCTGCGACTCTGCGGCGGCCGCGAGCCGCAGCAGCCGGTCGACGTCGCCGTCGACCGCGTGCGCCTCGACGACCGCGGGCTCGCCGGCGGTGAGGGTGCCCGTCTTGTCGAACAGCACGACGTCGACGCGGCGCATCGTCTCGAGGGCGAGCCGGTCGGCGATCAGCACGCCGCCGCGCGCCGCGCGCTCGGTGGCGATCGACACGACGAGCGGGATCGCGAGGCCGAGCGCGTGCGGGCAGGCGATCACGAGCACGGTGACCGCGCGCACGACTGCGTCGTCGGGCATGCCCGCGACCGACCAGACGACGGCGGTGATCGCCGCCGCGGCGAGCGCGAACCAGAACAGCCAGCCGGCCGCGCGGTCGGCGAGCCGCTGCGCCCGCGACGAGGAGGCCTGCGCCTCGGCGACGAGGCGGCGGATGCCGGCGAGCGCGGTCTCGTCGCCGGTCGCGTCGACCTCGACCCGCACGCCGGAGTCGGTCGCGACCGTGCCGGCGACGACGCGGTCGCCCACGCCGCGCTCGACCGGCCGGGACTCGCCCGTGATCATCGACTCGTCGAAGCTCGCGGCGCCGCCGACGATCGCGCCGTCGGCGGGCACGCGGGCGCCGGGGCGCACGACGATCACGTCGCCGACGCGCAGCGCATCGGGGGCGACGCGCTCGGTGCCGCCGTCGACCTCGCGCTCGGCCTCGTCGGGCAGGAGCGCCGCGAGCGAGTCGAGCGCGGAGGAGGTCTGCGCGAGTGAGCGCATCTCGAGCCAGTGGCCGAGCAGCATGATGGCGACGAGCAGCGCGAGCTCCCACCAGAAGTCGAGCTGGTGGTCGGCGATGCCGAGCGTGGCCGCCCAGGACGCGACGAAGGCCACGGTGATCGCGAGGCCGATGAGCAGCATCATCCCGGGCTTCCGCGCGCGGAGCTCTTCGACGGCGCCGGTGAGGAAGGGCCGCCCGCCGACCACGTACATGACGGTGCCGAGCAGCGGCGAGACCCAGGCGAGCCACGGCCAGTCGGGCAGGTCGTAGCCGACGATCATCGAGAACATGCCGCTCAGCAGCACGGTCGGCACCGCGAGCACGAGCATCGCCCAGAAGAGCCGCCGGTAGGTGGCGACGTGGTCGCCGTGGCCGGCGTGCCCCATGTGGCCGTCGGCATGGCCCTCGCTGTGGCCCTCGTGGTTGCCCGGGGCGTGGTCGCCGTGGCCGGAGTGCGCCGGCTGCGCGGCGTGGCCCGCGTGCTCGGCGGTGACGGCCGGCGTCGCGCCGTGCTGCCCGTGGTCCTGCGCGTGCTCGTGGCCCTGGCCGTGGTCGTGATGCTGGTGGTTCCTCTGCGTCCCGCTCATGCACGCACAATATACCCCTAGGGGGTATAGCGCAAGGGGCTGCGGACGGTGCTTCTCCACAGGGGCGTCGGCCGGCGGCGCGCGCTGCCTGGCCCATGCCGCACTGTCCCGCCATGGAGACCGTCCGCATCCGCACCCCGCAGTCCCTGCTCCGCCTGCTGCCGCACCTCGTCGGCGCCCCTGAGCCTCCGTGCCTCGTCGCGCTGCCGTTCGCCGCTGGGCGATCCGGCATGCCGATGGTGCTCGACCTGCCGGATCGCAGCGCGGTCGCCGCGACCGTGCGGGCGGTCCGCGGCGGTGCGCGCGGCGCCGACGCCGTCGTGCTCGTCGCATGCCTCGCCGAGCCGCTCGGAACCGGTGCGCTGCCGCGGCGGCTCGAGCTCGCGCGCGTGGCCGAGCGGCTCGAGCGCGCCGGCCTCCGCGTGCTCGATGCGCTCGCGCTCGGTCCCGACTCGTGGGGCGACTACGCGGCGCCGGATGCGGCGAGGGGCCCGCTCGCCGAGCTCGACCTGCTCGACGACCCGGCGCCCGGCGTGCCGCTGCCGGCGCCGATCCCCGGCGCTCCGGAGACGGGCGACGACCGCACGACCGCCGCGGTGCTCGGCTGGATCGACGCGCTCGGTGCCGCCGAGGTCGATGCCGCGCGCGACGACCCGATCGCCGCGCTCGAGCTCGCCGTCGAGCTCGCGCCCGGGCTCGGCAGCGGGCCGGGCGCGCTCGGCGCCGACCCGGCGAGGGCCGCCGCGCTCGCGATCGGCCTCGTCTGGAGCCCGCCCGTGCGCGACCTCGCCATCGAGCTCGCGCTCGACGGCGTCGACGCGGCGCGGGCCACGCTCGCCGCGCTCGACCGCGACGGCGACGTCGCGGGCGATGCCGCCGCGGCCCGCTTCCTCGGCACCGGCCCGGCGCCCGACGCCGCGCGCCTGCTCGACCGGCTGCGCCGCTGGAGCGCGATCGCCGAGGCCGCCCCGCTCGAGCTGCGCGCCCCGGTGCTCGTCATCGTCGGCTTCCTGCACTTCTTCGCGGGCCGGGGCCGCACGGCCGGCCGTTGCGCCGAGCTCGCGATGGCGATCGACCCGACGCTCACGATGGCCCCGCTGCTGCGCGACATCGTCGACGCCAAGGGCGCACCCGACTGGGTGCTGCGCCCAGCCGACCCGGAGTAGCGTCGCGGCATGGCGAGCGAGCAGCGGCATGACGTCCTCATCATCGGCGGCGGCAACGGCGGGCTCTCCGCCGCGGCGCACCTGCTGCGGCGCGGCTGCCGCGACGTGGCGCTCATCGAGCCGGCCGAGCAGCACGTCTACAAGCCGCTGCAGCACTACGTGGGCACCGGCATCGCGTCCGAGCGCGAGCTCTCCCGACCGCAGGCGTCGCTCATCCCCGACGGCGTGCACTGGTACCGCAGCGCCGCGGTCGCCGTCGACCCCGAGCGCCGTGCGGTGCGCTGCGCCGACGGCACCGAGGTGCGCGGCGGCGACCTCATCGTCGCGCCAGGCGCACGCATCGACTGGTCGCGCCTGCCCGGCGCCGAGCGCGCGCTCGCCGAGGGCGCGGCCGTCACGACGTTCGTCGACGACCTGCTGCCCCGCACGAGGCAGCGCTTCGACGCGCTCGACCGCGGCCGCGCCGTCTTCCAGGTGCACGAGCAGCCCGCCTCGGGCCGCGAGACGGCGTTCAAGCCGCTGCTCATCTCGTGCGACCGCTGGCGCGCCCGCGGCGTGCTCGACCGCATCGAGGTGGTGCTCGTGCACGAGGGCGCGCGCCTGCACCCGGTCGCCGCGATCGAGGCGGAGATCCGCCGCCACCTCGACGACTATGGCATCGACGTGCGGCTCGGCACGCGCTTCCGCAGCATCGACGGCGACGCCGTCGAGCTCGAGGGGCCCGCGGGGGAGACGACCCTGCAGGCCGATCTGCTGCACCTGCACCCGCCCTACGCGGCGCCCGCCTTCCTCGCCGCGTCGGGGCTCGACGACGCGAGCTCCGGCGGCTTCGCCGCGGTCGACCCCGAGACGCTCCGGCACCGCCGCCACCCGCGCGTGTGGGCCGTCGGCGACGGCGCCGACCTCGGGGACGCCCGCACCGGCGGCGCGCTCCGCGAGCAGGTGAAGACGGTGGTCGAGAACATCCGCCGCAGCCGCGCCGGTCAGCCGCTCGAGCGCTACGACGGCTACACAGTGGCGCCGATCGCCACCGCGCGGCGCAGCCTCTCCTTCGGCGAGTACGACCGCGCGCTGCGGGTGCGGCGCTCGCTGCCCGTGCCCGACGAGATCCGGTCGAGGCTCGTCTGGCACGTGCTCGACCGCTACGGCCTGCCGCAGGTGTACTGGCACCGCATCCTCAAGGGGCGGCTGTGACCGCGCGGTGCGAGAGTCACCGGCCGAGCATGGGAGACTGGAGGACGTGACCCACATCGGAGCTGCGACCGGCGAGCACGCCACCCAGGGGCCGGAGGCCCGGCAGTTCGCCGTGCGCTGGGCGGGGATGACCGACACCGGCTTCCGCCGCCAGCACAACGAGGACTCGCTCGTGACGCAGCCGCCCGTGTTCGCGGTGGCCGACGGCATGGGCGGCCACTCGCACGGCGACCTCGCGAGCCGGGCCGTCGTCGAGCAGCTCGGCACGCTCTCGACGCTCGAGAGCGTCGAGCCGATCGACGTCGTCGAGGCGCTCCGCCGCGCGACCGACGAGATCGAGAAGCTCGGCGAGGGCGAGGGCGCCGCGGGCACCACCGTCACCGGCTGCGCCTTCGCGATGCACGAGGGCGCGCCGCACTTCGCCGTCTTCAACGTCGGCGACTCGCGCACGTACGCGATGCTCGGCGAGCGGCTGACGCGCATCACCATCGACCACTCCGTCGTGCAGGAGCTCATCGACGCCGGGCTCCTCACCGAGGAGGAGGCCGAGACGCACCCCGAGGCGAACGTCGTCACGCGCGGCGTCGGCGCCGGCATCGACCCGGTGCCCGACTACTTCCTGCTGCCGATCATGCCGCAGCTGCGCCTGCTCGTCTGCTCCGACGGCCTCACGAAGGAGGTGCCCGACATCGAGATCGAGCGCCTGCTCTGGGAGCACGCGGAGCCGGCGGCAGCCGCGAACGCGCTCGTCAGCGCCGCGCTCGACAGCGGAGGCCGCGACAACGTCTCGGTCATCGTCGTCGACGTCACGAAGGCGCCCTCGGTCGACGACGTCGACCGCACCGTGCCGCGGACGACGCTGCGCGACGAGGAGACGCGGCGGGCCTGATGGCGAGGCGGCTCCCCTCCGCGCCGCCGGTCCTGCCCGGCTTCTCGCACCTCCACGTGCTCGGCACGGGCGGGTACGCCGATGTCTTCCTCTACGAGCAGGCGCTCCCGCGCCGGCCCGTCGCCGTCAAGGTGCTGCTCGCCGAGCTCGTCGACGAGGACGTCCGCCGCTCGTTCCGCAGCGAGGTCAACCTCATGGGCCGCCTCTCGGCGCACCCCGGCATCCTCACCGTCCACAGCGCATCCGTCGCGAGCGACGGCCGCCCCTACCTCGTGATGGAGCTCGCGAACCCCGAGCTCGGCGAGCGGTTCCGCTCCGAGCCGCTCCAGCCCGAGGCGGCGCTGCGCGTCGCGATCCGCATCGGCGCGGCCGTCGAGACCGCCCACCGCGCGGGCGTGCTGCACCGCGACATCAAGCCCGCCAACATCCTCAGCACGGCCTTCGGCCACCCGGTGCTCAGCGACTTCGGCATCGCCGGCCTCCAGCACGACGCGACCGAGGCCGCGGGCGTCTCGGTGCCGTGGGCGGCGCCCGAGGTGCTCCGCGGCGAGACGGGCGGCACCGTCGCGACCGAGGTCTGGTCGCTCGCCGCCACGATCTTCTCGCTCATCGCCGGCCGCAGCCCCGCCGAGCAGCCGGGGCGCGCCAACGACCACGCGGCGCTCACCGAGCGCATCCTGGCCCACGACCTGCTGCCGTCGCGCGCCATCCCGGCGCCGCTGCGGCGCGTGCTCGACAAGGGCCTCGCCGCCAAGCCCTCCGACCGCTACGCGCGCGTCGAGGACATGCTCGTCGACCTGCAGGCCGTGCAGCGCGAGCTCGGCTTCGAGGAGACGCCGATCGAGGTCGAGATCGACGCGTGGGCCGCCGAGGCGCCCGCGCCCGACGCGGGCGTCGACGAGGACTCGGATGCGCTGCGGCTGCGCCAGCGCCGCTCCCGTCGGTCGGCGGGCATCACGGGCAGCCGGGTCGACATCTCGCAGTCGACGGGCCGGCGCGAGCCGCAGAAGCCCAAGCGCTTCGCGATCGGCCTCGGCATCGCCGTCGCGAGCGCGGTGGTGCTGGGCATCGTCGCGATCGCCGCGATCGCGCTGTCGAGCGTGTCGTCGCAGATCCCGCTCGTCGCCGAGATCGCCGTCGCGCCCGACTCGGGCCGGGTGTCGTTCACCTGGGAGGATCCGGGCCTCGTCGACACCGACACGTACCACGTGCGCACGTCCACGGGCGACGCCCTCATCCAGGGCGGGCGCGAGTTCACCCTCACCGGCGAGCCCGGCGAGGAGCTGTGCATCGAGGTGGCGGTCAACCGCGACGGCGCGACCGGCGAGGCGACCGAGGCCTGCGGGGAGCCGCTGCCGTGAAGCGCGGCACCGCGGGCGCCGCGCTCGGCACGCTCCTCGTCGCCGGCGTCGTCGCCGGAGCGGTGCTGAGCCCCGGCTACGCCGCCGTGGAGCCGCAGCTCGACGGCTCGAGCGTGTGGATCGCCGACGGCGAGGCCGGCGCGATCGGCCTCGCGAACACCGCGAACGCGACCATCGAGCGCGTGGTCGACGTCGGCGGCGTCGCCGAGGCCCACCAGGCGACGAGCGGCACCGTCATCGTCGACCGCGACGCCTCGACCATCCGGGTCGTCCGCGATGGCGCCACCCGAGCGGGCGCGGCCGTGCCGATCGCCTCGGGCGCCGACGTGCACGTGCGCGACGACCGCATCCTCATCACCTCGCCCTCCACCGGCGACGTGTGGCGCACGACGGTCGGCGCGGTCGCCGAGGGCGCGCGGCTCGAGGAGGAGGTCGTGGCGCTCGGCCGCGGCGGCGTCGCCGTGCTCGGCGAGCGCAGCGTGCTCGCCGCCTCGCCGGGGCTCGGCCGGGTGCTGCGCATCGACAGCGCGGGCGAGGTCGTCGCGACCGAGCGCGCGCCTGTGTCGCCCTCGGCGCCCGACCTGCAGCTCACGGCGCTCGGCGACGACTGGGTGCTCTACGACGCCGGCTCCGGCGTGCTCTCGACGAGCACGTGGCAGACGTCGGTCGACGCGAGCGGCGTGCGGCTGCAGCAGCCGGGACCCGCGGCGCCCGAGGTGCTGTACGCCGCCGACGGCACGCTCGTGCAGCAGGTGCTCGGCGTGCAGTCCTCCGAGGTGCTCGCCTCCGGCGCGAGCGGCCGTGCGGCGCGACCGGTGGTGTCCGACGGATGCGTGTTCTCCGCCTGGCGGGACGGCACGGCCTGGCGCGCCTGCGACGCCCAGGAGCCGGTCGTGCTCGGCCTCGAGGGCGTCGGCGCCGAGGCCGACCTCCGGATCGTGCAGCGCGGGAGCGCGACGGCGCTCGTCGATCCCGCGAGCGGCGACGCCTGGGCGATCGACCGCGACGGCGAGCGCATCGAGGGGTGGCAGGTCGAGAGCGACGAGCCGACCCCCGAGCAGCCGACCGAGGGGGAGACGGTCGAGGAGACGGTCGAGGCCGCCCCGGCGCCCCCGGTCGCCGAGGACGACGAGCTCGGCGCCCGCCCCGGCGCCGTCACGGTGCTGCCGGTGCTGCTCAACGACAGCGACGCGAACGGCGACCCGATCGTGATCACCGACGTCACCGCGACGCCCGACGTGATCCCCGCCTCGATCACGCCCGACGGCCGCGGCATCCGCCTCGAGGCGCCGGAGGAGGGGGGCGTGCAGATCGCCTACCGGGTCTCCGACGGCACTGCCGGCGACGAGGCCGTCGCGACCGTCAGCATCCGCTCGGGCAATGAGCCGCCCGAGCTCGTGCGCCCGGCGCAGGCGACGCTCGAGGCCGGCGGCACGGTCGTGCTCGACGCCCTCGACGGCTGGCTCGACCCCGACGGCGACCAGCTCGCGGTCGTCGAGGCGACGGCCGCGGCGCCCGACCGCGTGAGCGTGCGCGCCGACGGCAGGCTCGAGTTCCGCGACGGCGGCGCGGGCGCGCAGCGCGAGGTGCAGGTGACCGTCACCGACGGGCGCACCACCGCGACCGCGCCCATCGCGCTCACCGTGCACGCCGGCGCCGTGCCCATCAGCGCGCAGCCCGTGACGGCCGTCACGCGCGTCGGCCAGCAGCTCGTGCTCGAGCCGCTGCTCGCAGCGCAGGGCGGCTCGGGCGAGCTGAGCCTGCACAACGTGGTCGCGAGCGGCCTGCCCGTGGAGCCGAGCCTCGCCGAGGGCACCATTGCGGTCACGCCCACGGAGCCGGGCCTGCTGCGCTTCACCTACGTCGTCTCCGACGGCACGACCACGCAGGACGGGCTCGTGGCGGTGCGGGTGCTCGAGGGGGCCGACGCCTCCTCGCCGCCCGTGACGATGCCCTCGCGCGCCGCGCTGCCCTCGATCGGCTCCGTCGAGCTCGACGTCGACGACCTCGCGTTCGACCCCTCGGGCGGCGTGGTCGCCCTCTCGCTCGCCTCGAGCGGCTCCGACGCGGTGCGCGCGGAGGTCATCGACGGCGAGCGGCTGCGCCTCGGCCTCGCCGACGAGCTCGAGGGCGAGGCGACGGTGCGCTACTCCGTCACCAACGGCATCCAGAGCTCCGCCGGCGAGCTGCGCATCTCGGCCGCGGGCGGCGCGTCGGTGCAGGCGCCCATCGCGCGCGACGACGCGGTCTCGGTGCGGCCCGGCGGGCTGGTCGAGATCCCGGTGCTCGTGAACGACGAGCATCCGGACGGCCTCGCCATCGCGCTCGAGCCGCAGGTGGTGGCGACGCCGGAGGCGGGCCTGCTCTTCGTCGACGGCGACCGGATGCGCTACGTCGCGGGCGAGGAGCCCGGCACGTTCACGGCCACGTACGCGGTGCGCGGGCCCGACGGGCAGACGGCCACGGCCGACATCGCCCTGCGGGTCGCGGCCGCGGCGCGCACGACGAACGCCGCGCCGGAGGCCCCGACGGTCGAGGCGCGCGTCGTCGCGGGCGCGAGCGTCGACCTCGAGCTGCCGATCTCGAACGCCGACCCGAACGGCGACCCGGTGCAGCTGCTCGGGCCGTCGACGGCGCCGGCGCTCGGGTTCGTGACGCAGGCCGGCCGGTCGACGCTGCGCTACCAGGCGGGCGACTACTCGGCGGGGACCGACGAGTTCCGCTACCGCGTCGTCGACGACCTGGGCGCGGTGGGCGAGGGGGTCGTGCGCGTCGCCGTGGTCGAGCCGTCGCCCGCGCTGCCGCCGGTGCTCGGCGCCGACGAGGCCGTCATGCGCCCCGACTCGACGCTCGTCGTGCCCGTGCTCGAGAACGACCGCGACCCGGCCGGGCTGCCGCTCGAGATCGTCGGCGTCGACACGGCCTCGCCGGGCGCCTCCGCCGAGGTGCGCGACGGCGCCGTGCACGTCGCAGCCGGCCCCGACAGCGCCGACATCGGCATCGTCGTCACCGTCGAGAACTCCGCCGGCACGTCGGCGGCGAGCTGGCTGCGCGTGGAGGTCGACCCGGCCGCGCCGCCGCCGCCGCCGGACGTCGAGGACGTGCAGGTGGCCATCCAGTCGATCGCCGACGCCGACGCCGTGCGCATCGACCCGCTCGCGTACGCGAGCGTGCGCGACGGGCGCACCGACGTGCTCGAGGCGACCCTGCCGATGGCGGCCGCCGGCGTCGAGCTGCGCGAGGACGGCACCGTCGAGATCCCCGTCGGCGAGCGCACGCGCTTCGTGCCGTTCACGGTCGTGCGCACCGACGACCCCTCGGCCGTCGCGACCGGCGTCATCGCGGTGCCCGGCAGGCTCGACGCCCTGCCGCAGCTGCGGCCCGGGGTGGCGCCGCTGTCGGTGCGCTCCGGCGAGACGCTCGAGATCGCGATCGACGACGTGGTCGACACCGTCGACGGCGACGGCGCGGTGCTCACCGACGCGAGCGCCGTGCGCGCGTCGCCGACGGACGGCTCCAACCCGGTGATCGACGAGGGCACCCTGCGCTTCGTGCCGCCGCCGGGCTACTACGGGCCGGCGAGCATCACCTTCGAGGTCACCGACGGCGACAGCCCGACCGATCCGGACGGGCGGGTCGGCACGATCGTGCTGCCCATCGAGGTGCTTGCGGGCGACGACGTGCCGCTCACGGTGCAGGGGGCGTACGTGCAGCTCGAGCCCGGCACCGAGCGCGTCATCGACCTGACCCGCATCACCCGCGCGCCCGACCCCGAGCGCCTCGACGGCGCCGCCTGGGAGGTGCTCGGCGACGTGCCGGCCGGCTTCGAGACGTCGGTGTCGGGCGCCGAGCTGACGGTGCGCGCGCTCGAGACCACGCCGGCCGGCACCACCGCCGAGCTGCAGCTCGGCGTGAGCGACGGCGCCGGGGAGGGCGTGCCGGGCGGCATCGTGCTCTCGGTCATCTCGTCGACCGCTCCGCGGGTGGCGCCGCTGCCCGACGAGGTGACGGTGCAGCGCGGCTCGGGCGCGCAGGTGGCGCCGCTCGCCAACGACGAGTCGTCGAACCCGTTCCCCGGCACGCCGCTGCGGCTCGGCGACCTCCGCACCGCGGGCGCCGCCGAGCGCGGCGTCGAGGCGAGCCTCGACGACGGCACGGTGACGATCTCCGTGGGCGCGGGGGCCTCGATCGGCGCGACCATCGTGCAGGTGCTCGTGCTCGACGCGACCGGCGACCCCCGCCGCGGCGTGTGGAGCCCGATCACCGTGACCGTCCAGGACGTGCCGGATGCGCCGGCGCCGCCCGTGCAGGCGTTCGACGAGCACGTCGACGGCGTGGTCTTCATGACCATCGAGCCGCCCGCGGCGAACGGCAGCCCGATCACGGGGTACCGGATCGTCGGCGACGGCGTCGACGTCGCGTGCGGCGCGGAGCCGCGCTGCAGGATCGACGGCCTGCCGCTCGGCCGCGACGTGCGCCTGCGCGCGATCGCGACGAACGCGCTCGGCGCGAGCGAGGCATCCGCCCCCTCCGAGCCCGTGCACGCCGACCGGCTGCCCGGCGCCGTGCCGCGCATCACGGCGACCCCGGCCGCGCAGCCCGGCGCCGTGCGCGTGCAGTGGCAGGGCGTCGCGCAGCCGCAGGGCGGCACGCCCGTCGAGGCCTACCTCGTGCGCATCACGGGCAGCGGCATCGACCAGGTCATCCGCGTGGGCGCGGCCGAGCGCACCGTGACGGTGCCCGACCTCACGCCCGGCCGCGCGTACGCGGTCGAGGTGGCCGCGACGAACGACGCGGGCGTGCCCGACGCCGCGTGGCGCTGGCCCGCCGCACCGGTGCCCATCACGGCGGTGGGGGAGCCAGGCACGGCACCGGTGCTCATCACCGGCCGCTCCGGCGGGTCGGTCACGGTGCGCTGGTCGGCGGTCGACGCCGGCGGCGCCGCCGCGGTCGGCTACACCGCGAGGATCGTGCCGGTCGCCGACGCCGCGTCGCTCGACTGCGCGAGCACCGGCACGGGCACGCCCGCCGGCAGCGCGCAGCTGAGCGCCACGCTCTCGGTCGCCCAGGGCTCGCGGGTCGTCGTCGCGGTCACCGCCGACAACGGCTGGCACTGCTCGGTGTCGGTCTCCGATCCCGTCTTCGGCACGCCCGCGCCCATCGACGCCTCCCAGGTCGAGGTCGCCTCGGGTGACGCGCAGGTGCGCGACGACGCGCGCGACCTGCAGCTCACCCGCGCGCCCGCGGTGCCGGAGGGGCAGTGGATCGAGGCGCGCGTGCGCCAGTCGCCGCAGGCCACCGAGCCCGGCTGGCGCCAGGTCGCGCAGGGCGCGTGGCTCACGCCCACCACCACCTCGTTCGTCTACGGCCGCGACGCGAGCGTCGAGCTGCGCGCGTGCGCGCCGTCGGGCGCCGGCTCCGGCTCGGTGTGCTCGGCGCCCACGACCGTCGGCAGCGCCATGCCGCTGAGCCTGAGCGCGATCGTCACCGCCTGCCGGCCGCTCGTGCCGCTCGAGGCGACGGCGCCCCAGAATGCGACCCTGTCGGCGCGCGGCAGCGTCGTCGCCTCGTACCTCGTCGACGGCGCGTGGACGGCGGAGCAGCCCGCGAGCCAGCGCGTGCCCGCCGGGGCGACGCGGGTGCGGGCCACGGGCGTCGTAACCTATCTGGAGTCCGGGCCCCACAGGGACCCCGTGCCGACCGTGGCGGGATGCGGGCTGTGATCAAGAGTGAGGAGCCTGCCGTGAGCGTCGACGTCGCGAGCATCCAGGAGCTGGCGGAGCACGTCGTCGAGCGCGTCGAGCGGGTGCTGGTGGGCAAGCCGCACGTGGTGCAGCTCGCGCTCACCGCCATGCTCAGCCACGGCCACCTGCTCATCGAGGACAACCCGGGCACGGGCAAGACGTCGCTCGCCCGCGCGCTCGCGGCGTCCATCCACGGCACCGCGAGCCGCATCCAGTTCACCCCCGACCTGCTGCCGGGCGACATCACCGGCGTCAGCATCTGGAACCAGGGCACGCGCGACTTCGAGTACCGCCCGGGCCCGGTGTTCGCGAACGTGGTGCTCGCCGACGAGATCAACCGCGCGAGTCCGAAGACGCAGTCGGCGCTGCTCGAGGTGATGCAGGAGGGCCGGGTCACCGTCGACGGCATCACGCACCCGGTGCCGCAGCCGTTCATGGTGATCGCGACGCAGAACCCGATCGAGCACGCGGGCACCTACCAGCTGCCCGAGGCGCAGCTCGACCGCTTCGCGCTCAAGGCGTCGATCGGCTACCCCGACCACGCGTCGACGCTGCGCATCCTCGCCGACTCGGGCGACGAGCAGTCGCCCGACGAGATCGTGGCGGTGGCGGATGCGCGGGCCGTGCAGGAGATGGCGGCCAGGATCCGGCAGGTCCACGTCGAGGCGTCGATCGTCGACTACGTCGCGCGGCTCGTCGAGGCGACGCGCGAGGCCGACGAGGTGCGGCTCGGGGTCTCCGTGCGCGGCGCGCTCGCGCTCGTCCGCACGTCGCGGGCATGGGCGGCCATCCACGGCCGCGACTACGTGACGCCGGACGACGTGAAGGCGCTCACCGTGCCGGCGCTCGCGCACCGGCTCGTGCTGCAGCCCGAGGCCGAGTTCGACGACGTCCGGCCCGAGAGCATCGTGCAGCAGCTCATGCTCACGGTGGCGCCGCCCAGGCGCTGACGTGCGCTGGCTCGACGCCGCCACGCGAGCGATCACCCCGTGGGGGTGGGCGCTGCTGGCGACCGTCGCGATGGGCGTCGTGCTCGCGCGCTCGCTCGGCTGGACGGAGGCGCTCGTCGCCGCCGTCGCGGCTGCGGTGCTCGTGCTCGGCGCCATCCCGTGGATCGTCGGCGAGCGCTGGGCGCGCGCCCGCATCGGGCTGAGCGCCGAGCGCGTGCCGGTCGGCACCGAGGCGCTCGCGCTCGTCGAGGTGTCCCGCCCGACCCGCGCGGCGACGCCGCGGCAGGTCGACCTCGACATCGGCGACGAGGAGGCGGTGCTCGAGATCCCGCCGCTCGAGGTCGGCGGCCGGGTGCTGCGCAGCGTGCCGCTCGACACCAGCAGGCGCGGGCTGCGCTCCATCGGCCCGGCGACGATCATGCGCACCGACCCCTTCGGCGTGCTCGAGCGCCGGCACCGGCTGACCGAGACGCGCACGCTCGTCGTGCACCCGCGCGTCGTGCGGCTGCCGGGCGGCGCGGGCGGCATCGTGCGCGACCTCGACGGCGAGGCGGCCGCGGAGCGCACCGCCGACGACGTCTCCTTCCACAGCCTGCGCGAGTACGCGCCGGGCGACGACCGACGGCTCGTGCACTGGCGCTCGAGCGCCCGCCACGGGGCGCTGCTCGTGCGGCAGTTCGAGCCGTCGCGCCGCGCCGACACCCTGATCGTGCTCTCCACCGACCCCGCCGAGTACGACGGCGACGACTTCGAGCTCGCGCTGTCGCTCGTGGGCACGCTCGGCCTCGCGGCGATGGCCGACCGGCGCGCGCTCCGGGTCGTCGAGAGCCCGCGCACCGAGCGCGGAGCGGCGCAGCCGGTCGACTCGGCCACCCGCGAGCGCCTGCTCGACGCGCTCGCGGTGCTCGAGCCGCGCAGCGGCCACGGCATCGCCCAGGCGGCGCGCGCCTCGCGCGGCGCCGCGGCCGGCAGCGTCGCGTGGCTCATCACCGGCTCCACCGTGCCGCCGCGCACGCTCCGCACCGCGGCGAACGGCATGCCCGCGGGCGTCGTCTCGGTCGTCGTGCGGGCCGCGGTCGGCGCGCTGCCGTCGCGCTCGCGGCTCGGCGACGCCGACGTGGTCACGGTCGGCGCGATCGAGGACCTCTCGCGCGGCATGGGCTCGGCGGGCGGCATCCGATGATCGCGCGCGCCCCGAGCGTCGGGCTGCTGCTGCTCGCCATGGTCGCCGCGTGCCTGCCGATGTGGTGGATCTTCGGCACCCTGCAGCTCGTCGTGGCGCTCTCGGTCGCGCTGCTCGTCGGCACCGCCATCGCCTGGCTCGGCGCCGTGCGCCGCTGGAGCTCGCTGTCGATGCTGCTCACCGGGCTCGGGGCGCTCGCGCTGCTCGCCGTGCCGCTCACCGCCCCGCAGCGCATCGCGCGCGGCGAGTGGGCGCCGGCGCTGCTCGACGCGGGGGCGGCCGTCGTGCTCTCCTGGCGACGGCTGCTGACCATCGGGCTGCCCGTCGGCACCGACGACGCGCTGCTCATGGCGCCGGTGATCCTCGTGCTCTTCGGCGCGATCATCGGCGTCGCGATCGCGCTGCGCTCGCCGCGCGCCGAGGTGGCGGTGCTCGTGCCCTCGATGATCGCGACGTGGAGCATCCTCTGGGGGCCCCGCGACCTGCCGCTGCCCTGGCTCTCGGCGCTCGTGACGCTCGCGCCGCTCATCGCGTACGTCACGGTCGTCCGCCAGGCGCGTCGGCGCAGCCGGGCACCCCGGGCGCTCTCCTCGCTCGCGCGCCGCGTCGGCGCGGGCGCCGTCGTCGCGCTGCTCGCAGCCGGGGCGGCAGGCGCGGCCGGGGCGCTCGCCGACCTGCCGGAGCGCATCGTGCTGCGCGGCGACAGCCCCACGTCGGTGACGCTCGACGGCGCGTCGCCGATGGCCGCCTACCGCGGCTTCTGGGAGGCCGAGGCCCGCGACGCCGGACAGCTCACCGCCACCGGGCTCGAGGCCGGCGACCGCATCCGCCTCGCCGTGCTCGACCGCTACGACGGCGAGGTGCTGGGCGTCGCGCGCGCCGAGTTCGAGCGCGTCGCGAGCGCCGAGGAGGGCGAGGGCCGGCTGGTCGGCGTCACGGTCGGGCAGCTCGCGAGCCAGTGGCTGCCGGTCGTGGGCACGCCGTCGGCGATCCGCTTCGTCGGCGAGCGCTCCGACGTGCTCGCCGCCGGCCTGCACCGCGACGAGGCGCTCGACGCGCTGCTGGTCGAGCCCGGCATCCGGTCGGGTGACGGCTACCAGCTGCTCGTGCAGCCGGGCCCGGCGGTCGTCGGCGCCGAGGCGCTCGCGGCGCTCGAGCCCGCCGACCCGGTGCAGGGCGTGCCGGCGCTGCCCGACGACATGCTCGCCGCGCTCGCGGCGTGGACGGGCGACGCCGCCGCGCCGGGCGCGCGCCTCCAGGCGATGGTCGAGGGCCTGCGGGCCGACGGCTACGTGAGCCACGGCGTGCTCGAGGAGGAGGCGCCCTCGCGCCCCGGGCACTCGCTCGAGCGGCTCGACCGGCTCTTCGACGAGACGATGATCGGCGACGCCGAGCAGTACGCGACCGCCGCGATGCTGCTGGCGCGCCAGCTCGGCTTCGACTCGCGCGTCGTGCTCGGCTTCACGCCCGAGATCGTGCCCGGCCAGCCGACGACGGCCGTCGGGTCGGACGCGGATGCGTGGATCGAGGTGCGCACGGAGGCCGGCTGGGTGGGCGTCGACGTCGTGCCCGAGGAGCGACCGATCCCGGAGCAGGAGCAGGGCGCGCCCGCGGTGGTGGAGGAGCCGCCCGCGCAGCAGGCGCCCGCCCCGGCGCCGGGCGGGCAGGAGCAGGGCGCGGACCCGGCCGCGCCGAGCGCGCCGGAGGACACCGGTGGGGGCCTGTCGCGCCTGCTCGAGACGCTCGCGGCGA
The DNA here is from genome assembly GCF_058803545.1 of Agrococcus sp. GW821-FHT14H11. Lineage (NCBI taxonomy): Bacteria > Bacillati > Actinomycetota > Actinomycetes > Micrococcales > Microbacteriaceae > Agrococcus > Agrococcus sp. GW821-FHT14H11. Next base: position 39,218 of record NZ_JBXAPA010000005.1, on the reverse strand, counting down.
TCGCGGCGGTGCTCGGCATGCTCGCGCTCATCGCCGCGCTGCCGGTCGGACTCATCGTCGCGAAGATCGTGCGCCGACGTCGGCGACGGCGCGCCGACGAGCCGCGCGACCGCGCGGTGGGCGCGTGGGCCGAGGTCGTCGACGGGCTGCGCGACCGCGGAGAGCTCGCCGAGGCCGAGGGCACGCGCGTCGAGCAGGCGGGGGCGGATCCCCGCATGCGCGAGCTCGCGCACCGGGTCGACCGCGCCGTGTTCGCCGCGCAGCCGCCGACCGAGCCCGAGATCGACGCGGCCTGGTCGCTGAGCGCCTCTGTGCTCGCCGCGCGCGACGAGGGCGGCAGGCGGCTGCGGCCGCTGCTCGCCCGGCTGAACCCCGCCTCGCTCGTGCGCCGGTAGCGCTCTCCACAGGTGCGGGCGCGCGCCGTGCGTGCCGGGGTCGCCGCGGCGCATCCTGCCGCCATGGAGACCCGCATCGACCTGCCGAGGCCGCCCGTCGACCCCGAGCCCGCCTCGTTCCCGGCGCTCGCGAGCCTCGCGCCGGTGCTCGGCGCCGGGGCGATGTGGCTGCTGCTGCAGACGCCCACGGTGCTGGTGTTCGCGCTGCTCGGCCCCGTGATCGCGCTCGCCTCGCTCGGCGACGGCCGGAGGGTGCGCCGCCGGCGCCAGCGCCGGGAGGCGGCGAGGTGGCGCGCCGAGATCGCCGACGCCGAGGCCCGCGTCGACGCGGCGCTCGACGAGCGGCGGCGCGAGCTCCGTGCTGCGAGCCCCGGCCCGCGCGCGGTCGCGGCGAGGCCGCCGCACGACCCCCACCGCTGGCGTCGCTCGGCGGATGCGCCGGTGCCCGTCGTGCTCGGCACGGGACCGCTGCCGAGCGGCATCGTCGTCGACGGCGCCGTGCCCGCCGCCGACCCCGCGGTGCGGCGCCTCGGCGCGGCCGAGCAGGCGGCGCGGCTGCGGGCGGCGGCCGCGGTCGTCGACGGACCTGTCGTCGCCGACGCGCGCGACGGTCTCGGGTTCGTCGGCCCGCTGCCGATCGCGACCGCGCTCGCGCGGTCGGCGCTCGTGCAGGCGCTCGATGCGGTGCCGCCGGACGCCGCGGAGGTGATCGCGCCCGACGACGCCGCGTGGGACTGGCTCGACGGCGTCCCGCACCGGCTGCACCGCGAGCCCGGCACCGCGGTGCGCGTCGTGGGCGACGGCGTGGAGGTGACGATCGCCGTCGCGCCGGACGCGTCGCTCCTGCCGCGCGAGTGCCGCACGGTCGTGCGCGCCGCGCTCGACGTCGCGCGCACGGGGGAGCGCTCATGCGCGCCGGCCGCGATCACGGCGCTCGAGGCGGCGCAGGCGGTCGGGACGCTCGCGAGCGCCGCCGAGCACGCGGGCCTCAGGCGCTCCGGCGGGCTGCCGTCGCACGTCGAGCTCGAGGCGCTCCCGGTCGCCGCGGGCGGGCTCGCGGCCGCGTTCCTCGCCGCCGAGGCTCCCATCGAGCTCGACCTCGTGCGCGACGGCCCGCACGCGGTGGTCGGCGGCACGACGGGCTCCGGCAAGAGCGAGCTGCTCATCGCCTGGGTCGCCGCGATGGCGGCGGGGCGCTCGACCGAGGAGGTCTCGTTCCTGCTCGTCGACTTCAAGGGCGGGGCCTCCTTCGCGCCGCTCGAGGGCCTCGCGCACTGCGTCGGCGTCATGACCGACCTCGACGAGGGCGGGGCGCGGCGCGCGATCGAGAGCCTCCGCGCGGAGCTGCGCCGGCGGGAGCGCCTCCTCGCGGGGCAGGGGGCGCGCGCGATCGACGAGGCGGTCGGCGTGCCGCGCCTCGTGATCGTCGTCGACGAGTTCGCGGCGATGCTGCAGGAGCTGCCCGACCTGCACCGGCTGTTCGTCGACCTCGCCGCCCGCGGACGCTCGCTCGGCGTGCACCTCGTGCTCTGCACGCAGCGGCCGGCCGAGGCGGTGCGCGACGCGCTGCTCGCCAACTGCGGCATCCGCATCTCGCTGCGGGTCACCGACCAGCACGACGCCGTCGCCGTCACCGGCAGCGCCGAGCCGGCCGCGATCCCGCTCGGTGCGCGCGGACGCTGCATCGTGCGCGTCGCGGGCGGCGAGACCCGGGCGGCGCAGTCGGCACTCGCGAGCCCCGCCCACCTCGAGCGGCTCGTCGCCGCGTCGGCGCGCATGCCCCGCCCCGCGAGGCCGTGGTGCGAGCCGCTGCCGGCGCGGCTGCCGCTCGCCGACGTGGATGCCGCAGCCGGGGCGAGCGCAGGTGCGAGCGACGCGGTGCGGCTCGGGCTCGTCGACCGGCCGGCCGAGCAGCGCGTCGCACCCGTGCGCTGGCGGCCGGCGCTCGACGGGCCGCTGCTCGCCGTCGGCGGCGCCGCGAGCGGCCGCTCCACCCTCGCCGAGCTCGTCGCGGCGCAGCTCGGCACCGCCGTCGTCGACCGCGAGGATGCGCTGTGGGACGCGCTCCACGAGCCCGGCCCGCTCGTCGTCGACGACCTCGACCTGCAGCTCGCGCGGCTCGGGGAGGAGCAGCAGGCGGTCGTCGTGCAGCTGCTGCAGCGGCGCATGCGCGAGGGCACGCCGGTCGCGCTCACCGCTCGCCGCGTCTCGAGCGCGATGGCGCAGGTCGCGCCGCTCGCCGAGCTGCGCATCCTGCTGCGCATCGCGAGCCGGCAGGAGCACATCGTCGCCGGCGGCACCGGCCAGCTGCACGACGCCTCGCTGCCACCCGGCGCCGGCTGGCTGCACGACGAGCGCGTGCAGCTCGCGCTGCCCGAGGCGCCGGTGCCGCGCCGTCGGCCGCGCTCGGTGCCGCTGCGCTCCGAGCGCGTGGCGGTGGTGCTGGGGGCGGGCGCCGACGTGCCGGCCGCGCTCGCGCGGGCGGCGGCGAGGCCGGGGGCGGATGCGTCGGCCGACGTCGTGCTCGGCACGGTCGGGGAGTGGGAGGCGGCCTGGGGCGAGCTCGACCGGCTGCGCGCCGAGCGCCCCGTGGTCGTCCTCGGCGTCGACGAGCGCCAGCTGCGGCAGGTGCTGCGGCACGCGCCCGCGCCGCCGCCGATGCGCACGGCGCCCGCCTGGGTGCTCGAGGGCGGTCGCTTCGAGCGGCTCCGCTACGCCAGCAGCGAGGCGACCGGTGCGGCCTGAGCGCCGAGCGCCGAGGCGACGCCCTCGTGAGCGACGCGGCCACCGGCCGTGTTCAGTCCCGCCGCCAGGCCCGCATCCGCTCGCAGCGCCTCGCGCCAGCCGAGGTCGGCGATCCGCACGGTGGCGTGCAGCGTGGCGTTCGTGAGCGCCTCGGTCGACGTGCGCGGCACCGCGCCGGGCAGGTTCGCGACGCACGCGAAGACCGTCCCGTGCACGCGGAAGCTCGGCTGCCGGTGCGTCGTGGGGCGGGAGTCGGCGAAGCAGCCGCCCTGGTCGATCGCGATGTCGACGAGCACGGAGCCCGGGCGCATGCGCGCGACGAGCTCGGTGGAGACGAGCTTCGGCGCCCGCGCGCCGGGGATGAGCACCGAGCCGATCACGAGGTCGGCGTCGGCGAGCGCCTGGTCGACGGTGACGCGGTTGGAGTGCAGCGTCTGCACGCGTCCGCCGTAGAGGGCGTCGAACTGGCGCAGCCGCGGCAGCGACACGTCGAGCACCGTCACGCGCGAGCCGAGGCCGACGGCCATCTCGACCGCCGCCGTGCCCGCGACGCCGCCGCCGAGCACGACGGTGTGGCCCGCGCGCGTGCCCGGCACGCCGCCGAGCAGCAGCCCGGCGCCGCCGGCGGGCGCCGTCAGGAGCGAGGCGCCCTGCGTCACCGACAGGCGGCCGGCGACCTCGCTCATGGGCGCGAGCATCGGCAGCGACCCGTCCGGCGCCCGCACCGTCTCGTAGGCGATCGCGGTCGTGCCGCGCTCGAGCAGCGCCTGCGCGAGCTCCGGCGCCGCGGCGAGGTGCAGGTAGGCGAACAGCGTCAGGTCGTCGCGCAGCAGGCCCAGCTCGTGCTCGACCGGCTCCTTGACCTTGAGCACCAGCTCGGCCGACCACGCCTCCTCGGCCGTCGCGACGATCCGTGCGCCGGCAGCCTCGTAGGCCTCGTCGGGGATGCCGCTGCCGGCGCCCGCGCCCGTCTCGACCAGCACCTCGTGGCCGTGCGCCACGAGCTCCGTGGCGCCGGTCGCGGTGAGCGCGACCCGCGCCTCGTCGGTCTTGATCTCGCGCGGGACGCCGACGAGCATCAGGCCGTCTTCGACGACGCCATCGCGCGGTCGATCACCTCGACGGCCTCGCGCAGCTGGTCGTCGGTGATCGCGAGGCTCGGCAGGAACCGCAGCACGTTGTAGTCCGTGCCCGCGGTGAGCACGAGCACGCCGTCGAGGCCCGCCGCCTGCGAGATCGGCGCGGCGGGGATCGGCGCGCCCGACTCGGGGTCGATGAGCTCGACCGCGAGCATCGCGCCGCGGCCGCGCACCTCGATGATCTCGGGGCGGCGCTCGGCCAGCTCGTCGAGCAGGGGCCGCAGCACGCGCTCGATGCGCTGCGCCTCGCCGTTCAGGTCGTTCGCCTCGATCTGCTCGAAGACCGCGACGGCGGCGGCGCACGAGACGGGGTTGCCGCCGAAGGTGCCCCCGATGCCGCCGGTGTGCACGGAGTCCATGATCTCGGCGCGGCCGGTGACGCCCGCGAGCGGCATGCCGCCGGCGATGCCCTTCGCCGAGAGCACCATGTCGGGCACCCAGCCGAAGTGCTCGGAGGCGAACGTCGCGCCCGTGCGGCAGATGCCGGACTGCACCTCGTCGGCGATCATGACGACGCCGTTGGCCGTGCACCACTCCTGCATCGCCGGCAGGTAGCCGTCGGCGGGCACGATGAAGCCGCCCTCGCCCTGGATGGGCTCGATGACGAGGCAGGCGAGGTCGCTCACGCCCACGTGCTTCTCGAGGTAGTACTGGGTGCGCTCGGCCGCCTCGGCGCCGTCGAGGCCGTCGTGGAGCGGGTAGGAGCCCGGCGCGTGGAAGATGTCGGAGGCGAGCGGGCCCATGCCGGTGGCGTAGGGCGCGGGCTTGAAGTTCATCGTCATCGTCAGGTTCGTGCGGCCGTGGTAGCCGTGCTCGACGACGGCGACCGCGCGGCGGCCGGTGAACTTGCGGGCGATCTTGACGCCGTTCTCGACGGCCTCGGAGCCGGAGTTGACGAAGAACGACTTCTTGTCGTGGTCGCCGGGGGTGTGGGCGGCGAGGTACTCGGCGACGCGCACGTACGGCTCGTAGGGGGTCGTGCCGAACAGCGAGTGCGTGAGCTTGCCGACCTGCTCGCGCACGGCCGCGACGACCGCGTCGTTCGTGTGGCCGACGGTCGTGACGCCGATGCCGCAGCCGAGGTCGATGAAGCGGTTGCCGTCGACGTCGGTGATGATGGCGTCGTGCGCCTCCGCGATGAACACGGGGAGCTGGTGCGGGACGCCCTGGGGCACGGCGGCGGCCTTGCGCTCGAGGAGCGCGCGGCTGTTCGGGCCGGGGATCTCGGTGACGACGGAGCGGGACGGCGCGGAAACGGCGGTGTCGGTCATGTGCCCGATCCTACGCCGCCGCGCGGCCTACGCTGGGGCCATGCCGATGCGCCACGCCTACGCCGTCGATGTCGAGTGGACCGGTGCCGGTGCCGAGGGCACCAGCACCTACCGCTCCTACACCCGCGACCACGTGGTGCGGGTCGACGGCCTGCCCGACATCCTCGGCTCCGCCGACCCGACCTTCCGCGGCGACCGCGGCCGGCACAACCCCGAGCAGCTGCTGCTCGCGGCGCTCGCGCAGTGCCACATGCTCAGCTACCTCCACCAGGCGGCGAGCCGCGGCATCGTCGTCACCGCCTACCGCGACGCGGCGACGGGCGAGATGGAGACCGCCGGCACCGGGGGCCGCTTCACGCGCGCGGTGCTGCACCCGGTGGTGACCATCGCGGATGCGGCCCGGGCGGCGGACGCGCTCGACGCGCACCTGCAGGCCGGCCGCGACTGCTTCATCGCCGCATCCGTCGCCTTCCCCGTGCTCCACGAGCCGACCATCGTCGTCGACGGCGAGGTCGTCGCCCGGCACGGCGCCGCGACGGGCGGGGAGCTCTGATGGCCGAGCGCGCGCCGAGCGGCGAGCGCCGCCGCATCCTGCTGCTCGGGTCGACCGGCTCGATCGGCACGCAGACGCTCGACGTCGTCCGCGCGAACCCGCGCCGGTTCGAGGTCGTCGGGCTCGTCGCGGGCAGCGACCGCGCGGGTCTCGAGGCACAGCAGGCCGAGTTCGGCGGCGAGGCGGCGCTCGGCGCCGACGCGGCCGTGACGATGATCGAGTCGGTCGAGTGCGACGTCGTCGTCAACGGCATCACCGGCTCCGTCGGCCTCGCCCCGACCCTCGCCGCCCTCGACGCCGGCCGCACGCTCGCGCTCGCCAACAAGGAGTCGCTCATCGCCGGCGGCGACCTCGTGATGTCGCGCGCGGCGCCCGGGCAGATCGTGCCGGTCGACTCCGAGCACTCGGCGATCGCGCAGTGCCTGCGCGCCGGCGACCACGGCGAGGTGCGCCGGCTCGTGCTCACCGCGTCGGGCGGCCCGTTCCGGGGCTGGAGCCGCGAGCGCATGGCGGCCGTGAACCCGGCGGATGCGCTGGCCCACCCGACGTGGGACATGGGCCCGATGGTCACGACCAACTCGGCGACGCTCGTGAACAAGGGGCTCGAGGTGATCGAGGCGCACCTGCTGTTCGACATCCCGCTCGACCGCATCGACGTGACCGTGCACCCGCAGTCGATCGTGCACTCGATGGTCGAGTTCGTCGACGGCTCGACGATCGCGCAGGCGTCGCCGCCCGACATGCGCCTGCCGATCTCGCTCGGCCTCGACTGGCCGCACCGCGTCGCCGGCGTCGGGACGCCGCTCGACTGGACCCGCGCATCCGCCTGGACCTTCGAGCCGCTCGACGAGGCGGCGTTCCCGGCGGTGGCGCTCGCGAAGAGCGTCGGCCGCTCGGGCTCGACCTACCCGGCGGTGTTCAACGCCGCGAACGAGCAGGCGGTGCGCGCCTTCCACCTGGGCGAGATCGGCTTCCTCGACATCATCCCCGCGATCGAGCGCGTGCTCGAGCAGCACGAGCCGGGCGGGCTGACGCTCGAGGGCGTGCTGCAGGCGGAGCGCTGGGCGCGCCGCGCGGCCGACGAGATCTGCGGCGTCGGCCGGTGACGATCGAGGTGCGCCGGGCGACAGCGGCGGATGCGTCGCGGCTCGCGGCATCGGAGCCTGCCGGTGCTGGTGTGGCCGCGTCCCATCTCCGCGCCCAGGAAGCGGGGGAGTCGATCTTCCTCATCGCACTCGAGGCCGATGAACCGATCGGTTCCGGGGTGCTGATGCTCGCCGAGGTGCCGGAGCTCCGGCACCTCCACGTGCACGAGGACGCGCGCGGACGCGGTGCTGGCTCTGCGCTCGTCGCGGCCGCCGAGCGCGAGGCGGGCCGCCTGGGCGCGACTGCGGTCGACCTCGGCGTCGGCGTCGAGAACGCTCGCGCCGCGGCGCTGTACCGGCGGCTCGGCTACGTCGATACGGGCGAGCGATCCACGACGACCTACTCGTACGTCGACCGCGACGGAGCGCGCCGCACCGCGACGGAGACCGACGTGCACCTGCGCAAGCACCTGCAGATCTGACACGCCGACGCGCGGCGGTGGCCGCGCACAACGCAAGCCCGTGTGAGCCGTTCCGCGGCGTGGGGAGCGACGGGCCGTTCCGGCCCGCGCGAATCGCAGCGCGGGCTTGCGTCGTGCATCGGGTCTCGGCGGAGCTAGGCCGGGTCGACGAGCACCACGGCGTCGGAGGCGTCGATCGCCTCGACGACCGCGCCCGCGTCGTCCCACCAGCGGGTGTAGTGGTCGGGGTCGCGGTTGATCTGCACCGCGTGCGCGACGCGCGTCGGCGGGAGCGCGTCGCGCCCCTCGAGCTCGGCGAGCGCCCGGTAGAAGAGCACGGCCGAGCCGTACGCATCCATGCGCACCTCGTACGGCCCCCACGGGTCCCGCTGCTGGAAGAGGCCGCGCGAGTCGGGCCCGGCCCGGTCGCCCCGGTCGATGACGCGCAGGCTCGACTCGCCCATCGCGGTCATGACGGCGACGCGCACGTCGCGCTCCGACATGCCGAGGTCGCGCCCGGCCTGCATGACGATCGCGGCGTTCGCGAGCTGCTGGCCGCTCCACCCGGCGACCGCGGCCGGCAGCCTGCCCTCGACGGTCGCGCTCTGCTGCGCGGGGTCGGGCGCGGGTCGCGCGACGATCCACGCGAGCACCACCACGAGCAGCAGCCCGATCGCGCCCAGCACGATGCCGCGGCCGTCGGAGGACGACCGGGGGACGCGCTCGGCGACGCGTGCAGGGCCAGCTGCCATGCGCGTCAGCGTAGGCACATCGGCTATGGGGCTAGCCTGAGCGGCGATGGAAGCCGTCCTCCTCTACATCCTGGGCGTGCTCGTCGTCGTGGTCGGCCTCGCCGTCTCGATCGGCCTGCACGAGCTGGGCCACCTGTGGCCCGCGAAGGCCTTCGGCGTGCGCGTCGGCCAGTGGATGATCGGCTTCGGCCCGACCCTGGTCTCCTTCCGCCGCGGCGAGACCGAGTACGGCGTGAAGGCCATCCCGCTCGGCGGCTACATCTCGATGTCGGGCATGTTCCCGCCGCTCAAGGCCGGCGGGGAGTCGAGGGATGCGTCGACGGGCTTCTTCGACACGCTCGTGCAGGATGCGCGGGCCACGAGCGCCGACTCCATCCACGAGGGCGAGGAGGGCAGGGCGTTCTGGCGCCTCGCCACCTGGAAGCGCATCGTGATCATGCTCGGCGGGCCGCTCATGAACCTGCTGCTCGCGATCGTGCTCTACGGCGTCGTGCTGAGCGGCTTCGGCATCGCGGTGCCGTCGACGACCGTCTCGACCGTCTCGGAGTGCGTGATCCCGGCATCGGAGGAGCGGCAGGAGTGCGAGGCTGCCGATCCGCTCGCGCCCGCAGCCGAGGCGGGCATGCTCCCGGGCGACACGATCGTCAGCATCGGCGGCGAGCCGGTCGCCGGGTGGGAGGACGTGCAGACCGCGATCCGCGAGCTCGCGGGGCGCGAGACGGCGTTCGTCGTCGAGCGCGACGGCGCCGAGCGGACGCTCCAGGTGACGCCGCTCGCGACCGAGCGCTACGTCTTCGACGACCGCGGCGAGCAGGTCGAGGTCGACGGGGAGCCCGTGACCGAGACGGTCGGCTTCGTGGGCGTCGGCCCGCAGTACGTCGTCGAGCAGCAGCCGCTCGGCGCGGTGCTGCCGGCGGTGGGCGACAACGTCGTGCGCGTGGGCGAGCTGATCCTCAACCTGCCGCAGCGGCTCGTCGACGTTGCAGAGGCGGCCTTCGGGCCGGGGGAGCGCGACCCGAACGGGCCCATGTCGGTCGTCGGCGTCGGCCGCATGGCGGGCGAGATCGCGGCGCTCGACCAGGTGCCGGTGCTCGAGCGCATGAGCGCGATGCTGCAGCTGCTCGCGAGCCTCAACGTGGCGCTGTTCGTCTTCAACCTCATCCCGCTCATGCCGCTCGACGGCGGGCACATCCTGGGCGCGATCATCGATGCGGTGCGGCGCGGGTGGGCGAAGGTGCGCGGCACCGTGGCGCAGCCGCTCGACACCGCGAAGTGGGTGCCGGTGACGCTCGTCGTCACGGGCGTGCTCGGCGTGATGAGCGCGCTGCTCATCTACGCCGACATCGTGAAGCCCATCAGCCTCTTCGGCGGGTAGGGCTGCGGCTCAGCCGTTGCGCCGGCGCGCTGCCTCGTCGTCGAGCAGGTCGAGGCCGTCGAAGAGGTCGGGGGCGGACGCGGCGGGAGGCGCGGATGCGGCCGGCGCCGCCGACGGCGCGGCGCGCGTCACGCCGCCGAACCCGGGCCCCGCATCCGGCACCAGGCCGCGCTGGTAGGCGGCGGCCGCGCCGTTCGCGAGCCGGTCGGCGGCCTCGTTGAGCGGGTGGCCCGCATGGCCGCGCACCCACTCGAAGCGCACCACGCCGCCCTCGGCCTTCCGCGCCGCCATCAGCCGGTCGAGCTCCTCGAGCAGCTCGCGGTTCATCACCGGCTTGCCGTCGGCCTTCCGCCAGCCCTTGCGCTTCCAGCCCGCCATCCACTTGGTCACCGAGTTGATGACGTACTGGCTGTCGCAGAGGATGAGCAGCTCGTCGACGCCCGCGCTCTGGCGCAGCAGGTCGACGACCGCGGCGAGCTCGCCGATGTTGTTCGTGCCCTGCGGCTGCCCGCCCGCGGCCCAGCGCGCCTCGTCGACGTACCAGCCCCAGCCGGTGGGGCCGGGGTTGCCGAGGGAGGAGCCGTCTGCTGCTGCGGTGATCACCCATCGAGTGTGCCAGCCGATCGCGGCGGTCCTGACAGGAGCGGAGCGTAGGCTTGCACCATGGCAGCCATCAACCTCGGGAGCCCCGCCCCGCTCACGCTCGCGCCGCGTCGCAAGACCCGGCAGATCAAGGTGGGGAAGGTGCTCGTCGGGGGCGACGCGCCCGTGTCGGTGCAGTCGATGACGACGACCAAGACCACCGACATCAACGCGACGCTGCAGCAGATCGCCGAGCTCACCGCCACCGGCTGCGACATCGTGCGCGTCGCGGTGCCGAGCCAGGACGACGCCGACGTGCTGCACATCATCGCCAAGAAGTCGCAGATCCCGGTCATCGCCGACATCCACTTCCAGCCGAAGTACGTGTACCAGGCCATCGACGCCGGCTGCGCGGCCGTGCGCGTCAACCCCGGCAACATCCGCAAGTTCGACGACCAGGTGGGCGAGATCGCCAAGCGCGCGAAGGCCGCGGGCGTGAGCCTCCGCATCGGCGTGAACGCGGGCAGCCTCGACCCGCGCCTGCTCGAGAAGTACGGCAAGGCGACGCCCGAGGCGCTCGTCGAGTCGGCGGTCTGGGAGGCGAGCCTGTTCGAGGAGCACGACTTCCACGACTTCAAGATCTCGGTCAAGCACAACGACCCGGTCGTGATGGTGAAGGCCTACCGCATGCTCTCCGAGCGCGGCGACTGGCCGCTGCACCTCGGCGTCACCGAGGCCGGCCCTGCCTTCCAGGGCACGATCAAGTCGGCGACCGCCTTCGGCATCCTGCTCTCCGAGGGCATCGGCGACACCATCCGCGTCTCGCTCTCGGCGCCGCCCGCCGAGGAGGTCAAGGTGGGCCTGCAGATCCTGCAGTCGCTCAACCTGCGCGAGCGCAAGCTCGAGATCGTCTCCTGCCCCTCGTGCGGCCGCGCGCAGGTCGACGTCTACACGCTCGCCGACGACGTCACCGAGGGCCTGAAGGACGTGCAGGTGCCCCTGCGCGTCGCGGTCATGGGATGCGTCGTGAACGGCCCGGGCGAGGCGCGCGAGGCCGACCTCGGGGTCGCCTCGGGCAACGGCAAGGGCCAGATCTTCATCAAGGGCGAGGTCGTGAAGACCGTGCCCGAGTCGGAGATCGTCGCGACCCTCATCGAGGAGGCGCGCAAGCTCGCCGACGAGCAGGGCCTGCCCGCGGGCGAGGCCGAAGTCATCACCGTCTGACGTGACGGCCGCGCCCGTGGAGCCGCCGGCGGCGCATCCCGCGCAGCGGCGCACGCTCACCGTGCTGTCGATCGCGCAGGCGCTCGGCGGCCTCTCGAACGGCGTCGCGCTCGGCGTCGGCTCGCTGCTCGTCGCCCAGGTGACCGGGCGCGAGGAGCTCGCCGGCCTCGCCGCGACCCTGCTCACGCTCGGCGGCGCGGCGCTCGCGGTGCCGCTCGCGAAGCTCGCGCAGCGGCGCGGGCGCCGCGTCTCGCTCACGACCGGTGCCCTGCTCGCGCTCGCCGGCGCCGTGACCCTCGCGGTCGGCGGCGCGCTCGACGCGCCGTGGATCGTGCTGCCGGGCTTCTTCGTGCTCGGCGGCGCGATGGCCGTCAACCTGCAGTCGCGCTTCGCCGCCACCGACCTCTCGACTCCCGAGCGTCGCGGCCGCGACCTCGCGCTGGTCGTCTGGATGACGACCATCGGCGTGATCGTCGGCCCCAACCTCATCGGGCCGGGCGACGCGCTCGGCGTCTCGCTGGGGCTGCCGAGCCTCGTCGGGGCGTACGTCATCTCGGCCGCCGCGATGGCGGTGACGGCGGCGGTGCTGTGGTCGTCGCTGCGGCCCGACCCGCTGCTGGAGAGCCGCATGGGCGTGCCCGTCGAGGCCGAGGCTCCGCGCCTGCGCCTCGCGGCGCATCCGCGCGCCCTCGCCGCCGTCGTCGCGGTCGCCGCGGCGCACGCGACCATGGTGGGCGTCATGGCGCTCACGCCCGTGCACCTCGACCACGCCGGCCAGGCGCTCGGCGTGATCGGCTTCACGATGAGCGCCCACACCGCCGGCATGTACGCCCTCTCGCCCGTCTTCGGCTGGCTCACCGACCGCGTCGGGGCGCGGGCGACGGTGCTCGCGGGCGCGGGCATCCTGCTGCTGTCGGTGCTCGCCAACCTGCTGCTGCCCGTCGCGCTCGCCCCCGTCGGCCTCGCGCTGCTCGGCCTCGGCTGGAGCGCCTCGACGGTCGCCGGCTCGACGCTCGTCGCCGCCGCGGTCGAGCCGCGCCTGCGGCCCGCGCTCCAGGGGCGCAGCGACCTCGTGATGGGGCTCTCGGGCGCGGCCGCCGGCGCCGCCGCCGGTCCGCTGCTGGGCCTCGCGGGCTACGGCGGGCTCAACGTCGCGATGCTGCCGGTGATCGCGACGGTCGCCGTCGCGGCGGTGCTCGCCACCCGCTCAGCACGAGCAGATAGCGTGACCGGGGCGACAGCCCCCACGACCGACTGAAGGAGCGCCGCGTGTCCAATGCAGTCCCCGGCAGGGACCCGATCACGCCCGAGGAGCTCGAGCGCGCCAAGGCCATCGTGCGGTCGATCGAGCAGTCGTTCCAGTCGACCGTCGTCGGCCAGCACCAGCTGCTGCGCTCGCTGCTCGTCGCGCTCCTGACGGGCGGCCACGTGCTCATGGAGTCGGTGCCGGGCCTCGCGAAGACGACCGCGGCCGCGACCCTCGCGCGCTCGGTGTCGGCCTCCTTCCACCGCATCCAGTGCACGCCCGACCTGCTGCCGAGCGACATCGTCGGCACGCAGATCTACGACCAGCACTCGGGCGACTTCCGCACGCAGCTCGGTCCCGTGCACGCGAACTTCGTGCTGCTCGACGAGATCAACCGCTCGAGCGCGAAGACGCAGTCGGCGATGCTCGAGGCGATGCAGGAGCGGCAGACGTCGATCGGCGGCGAGACGCACGCGCTGCCGGAGCCGTTCCTCGTGCTCGCGACCCAGAACCCCATCGAGCAGGAGGGCACGTACACGCTGCCCGAGGCGCAGCTCGACCGCTTCCTGCTCAAGGAGGTGCTCACCTATCCGACGCCGACGGAGGAGGCCGAGATCGTGCGGCGCGCCGAGACCGGCGTGTTCGAGCGCGGCCACGACGGGCCGGTCGCGTCGCTCGACGACGTGCGGTTCCTGCAGTCGCTCGTGAAGCGCGTCTACGTCGACCAGGCGATCACGAACTACGTCGTGCAGCTCATGTACGTCACGCGGCACGCCGAGGAGTACATCGGGGCGCAGCTCGCGGGCTACATCGAGTACGGCGCGAGCCCGCGCGGCTCGCTGTCGTTCTCGATGGCGTCGCGCGCGCTCGCGCTCGTGCAGGGCCGCGACTGGGTGATCCCGGAGGACGTCAAGGACCTGCGCCACGCCGTGCTGCGCCACCGCCTCATCCTCGGCTACGAGGCCGAGGCCGACGGCGTCGCGAGCGAGCAGATCATCGACGCCGTCTTCGGCGCCGTGCGCACGCCGTAGGAGCGGTCGATGGAGCGACGTCTGCGCAAGGTGAAGACCACCATGTCGATCCACGCGCACCGCCGCACCCTCGAGCTGCTCGACGGCGAGTACGCCTCGATCCACCACGGCCGCAGCCACGACTTCGACGACCTGCGCGAGTACCAGCCGGGCGACGAGGTCAAGGACATCGACTGGAAGGCGACGGCGCGCAGCCACGTGCCGCTCATCAAGCGCTACATCGCGTCGCGCCAGCACACGCTGCTGCTGGTGGTCGACTCCGGCCGCAACATGGCCGCGACCGCCGAGTCGGGGGAGTCGAAGCGCGAGATCGCCATCCTCGTCGCCGGCGTGCTCGGCTACCTCGCGACCCGGCACGGCGACCGCGTCGGGCTGCTGATGGGGGATGCGTCGCGCACCGAGAGCATGCAGGAGGGCGGCTCGGAGGCGCACCTGGAGCGCATGCTGCGCCGCGTCGACGACGCGATCGGCCTCGACGGCCCGCACTCGCACCTCGAGGTCGTGCTCGAGCACGCCGTGCGGCGCATGCGGCGGCGCTCGCTCATCGTCGTCATCGCCGACGACCTCGCGTACACGCACGACCTCGACGTGCACCTCGGCAGGCTGCACGCCCGCCACGAGGTGCTGTGGGTGTCCATCGGCGACGCCGACCTCATGGCGCGCGCCGGCGACCACCGCGACCTCGTCGGCGTCGACTCCGGGGTCGGGCTGCCGCCGTTCCTCCGCCGCGACCGGGGGCTCCGGCGCGCGTTCGACGAGCAGACCGCGCTCCGCCGCGAGCGACTCGAGGCGGGCCTGCGCTCGCTCGGCATCGCGTCGGTGCGCATCGACTCCTCGGCGTCGGCGATCGGGAGCCTCTTCCGACTGCTCGAGAGGCACCGCCGTGCGCGCCGCTGACGCGCAGGCGCTCGCGCTCCTGCCGGCGCCCGACACGTACGGCCCCTTCGGCTACGGGCCGTGGTGGGTGCTCGGCGGCGTGCTGCTGCTGCTCGTGCTCGCCGCCTACGCCTTCGCGTGGCTCTGGACCCGGCCGCGCGGCCTGCTCGAGCCGCCGCCGCCCCCGCCGGTGCCGATCGACGTGCGGAGCGTCAAGGAGAAGTACCTGGGCCTCATCGACGAGGTCGCCAAGGAGCACGCCGACGGCGAGCTCGACCCGCGGGCGCTCGCGCAGCGGCTGAGCCTCGTGCTGCGGTTCTTCGCCCACGAGTCGACGGGCGTGGTGGCCGAGGTGATGACGCTGCGCGACCTGCGCTCGGCCGACCTGCCGACCGTGCAGGGCGCGGTCGAGCAGTACTACCCGTCGTCGTTCCGGCGCGCGGCGAAGCACGACCCGGACGCGGCGATCGCCGCCGCCCGCCAGGTGGTGGCGACGTGGATGTGACGCTGCTGTGGCCGTGGGTGCTGCCGGTCGTGCTCGTGGTCGGCATCGCCCTCGTGGTGGTGGGGCTCGTGCTGCCGCGGCGCCGTCGCGACCGCGGCCTGCCCGTCGCCCACGTCGACCGCATGACGGGCCTCGCGGCCTTCCGCGGCGCGCTCCTGCGCTACCGGCTCTGGATCGCCGGCGCCCTCGTCGCTTCGATCGCCGGGCTCGCGGTCGCGGGCACGGTCGCGTCGCGGCCGTCGGGCGTGCACGCGAACCAGGAGGACGACTACAAGCGCGACATCGTGCTGTGCCTCGACGTGTCGGGCTCGATGGTCGACGTCGACGCCGAGATCCTGGGCGTCTACCAGCAGATCGCCGCGGAGCTCGACGGCGAGCGCGTCGGCATGCGCATCTTCGACGCGTCGAGCGTGATGGCGTTCCCGCTCACGAGCGACTACGACTACATCCAGGAGCAGCTGGGCCGCTACGTGCGGGCGCTGAACGGCACGCTCGGGCCCGACGAGCAGTTCAACTACCTCGCGGGCACCGCGAGCGGGCTGGGCGCGTCGCTCGTCGGCGACGGCCTCGCCTCCTGCGTGCTCGACTTCGCCGACCTCGAGGCGAGCGACCGGCCGCGATCGATCATCCTGGCCACCGACAACGTCGTGAACGGCCAGCAGATCTACTCGCTGCCGCAGGCCGGCCAGCTCGCGGTCGACAACGAGGTGCGCGTCTACGCGATCAACCCGTTCGACTTCGGCGGCGACCAGTACTCGCAGGAGCTGCGCGAGACGGCCGAGGGCACCGGCGGCGCGTACTTCGCGCTCGACTTCGCGCAGACGGTGCCGCAGATCGTCGACCGGGTGAACGCGATCGAGGCCGGCTACATCGAGACGCCGCCGCAGATCCAGGTCGTCGACCGGCCGGGCGCCCTGCCGCTCGTCGTGCTCGTGCTCGTGGTCGGCGTCTGCCTGATCGCCTGGAGGGTGCGGCTGTGATCTCGTTCCACCCGACCCTGCCGGTGCTCGTCGCCGTCGTCGGTGTCGCGCTGCTGGCCCTGTGCGCCTGGCAGCTCGTCGCGGCGCGCGGCAGGCGCATGGCGTGGCTGCGCCGCACGCTGCTCGTGGCGCTCGCGGTCGCGATGGCCTTCCGGCCCGCGCTCCCCGGCGGCGAGGTGCCGACCGCGTCGATCCAGGCGCGCGTGTTCGTGATGGTCGACACGTCGCAGTCGGTCGCCGCGGAGGACTGGGGGAGCGAGCCGCGGCTCGTCGGCATGCAGGAGGACGTCGTCGAGATCGCGCGCTCCTTCGCGGGCGCCGACATCTCGGTGATCTCGTTCGACTCGACCGCGTCGCTGCGCGTGCCGCTCACCGACGACGGCTCCGCGGTGATCGAGATGGTGCGGGCGCTGCGGCCCGAGATCGCGCAGCAGTCGCGCGGCACGTCGGTCGCGGCCGCGCACGACCTGCTGCTCGCCGAGCTCGAGCGCAGCGCGGCCGAGGAGCCCGACTCGCCCGCGATCGTCTTCTACCTCGGCGACGGCGAGCACACCGCCGAGGAGCCGCCGCAGTCGTTCGACGACGCCGCCGGGCTCGTCGACCGCGGCTTCGTGCTCGGCTACGGCACCGAGGAGGGCGGTCGGATGCGCGTGTCGAGCTTCGACCCGACCGAAGAGGCGTACCTGCAGGATCCGGCGGGCGGCGACGCGATCAGCCGCATCGACGAGCAGCAGCTGCAGTCGATCGCCGATGAGCTGGGCATCAGCTACCTCCACCGGCAGCCGGGCCTGCCGCTCGCCGACGCGCTCGGCCCCATGGCCGTGCTCGACGGGGAGGCCGACCTCGACCGCACGGAGGAGGCGCGGCTCGAGGTGGCGTGGGTGCTCGCCGGGCCCATCGCGCTGCTGCTCGCCTGGGAGGGGCTCAGCCTCGCCCGCTCGCTGCGCTCGACGCGCGGCATCCTGCGGGAGGAGGCGCGATGAGGCTCCCGGGGATCCGCCGCCGCGTGCTCACCGACCGGCAGCGCCGCACCCTGCGGTGGTGGCTCATGCTCGGGCTCATCCCCGTGGCGCTCGCCGTGCTCGTGCTGTCGACGAAGCTCATCAGCGTCAACGCGCTCTCGCAGACGGCGATCGACCGCTTCGAGGGCCGCGCCTACGGCCAGGCCGCGGAGGCCGCCCGCGGGCTCGAGCTGTGGAACTGGATCGAGCCGTGGAAGGCGCCGTTCGACCTGGGCGTCTCGCTCGTGATGGGCGGCTCGCTCGAGGAGGGCAGGGCCGACATCGAGGAGTCGCTGCAGCTGCACGGCGAGCCGGAGACGCCCGTCCAGCTGCACGAGCACTGCATCATCGTCGCCTCGCTCGTCACCGCCATCGAGAAGCAGGGCGACGTCGCCCGGGAGGCCGACGACACGCAGGCCGCGAACGGCTTCTACGGCGAGGCGCTCGCCCTCATCGACGGCCTCCCCGAGGGGTGCCTCGACGAGCCGCGCGAGGGCGAGGCCGACACGCAGGCGCAGTTCGAGGCCGCCCAGCCGCGCATCGAGGAGAAGATCGAGGACGAGTCGTCCGGCGAGGGCGAGGGCGACGGCGAGGGCGAGGGCGAGGGCGAGGGCGAGCAGGAGCCGCAGACGCCCGAGGAGCAGCTCGAGGAGCAGAACCAGGACGCCCAGACCGAGCAGCAGCAGCAGGACCAGTACGACGAGGGCGGCGAGCAGGAGGGCGGCGGCTCGGGCGTCGAGCGGCCCTGGTGAGCCTCGCGCGCCGCCTAGACTCGCAAGGGTGATCCGCCTCTCCGAGCTCTTCTTCACCACGCTGCGCGAGGACCCGGCCGAAGCCGAGGTCGCGAGCCACCGCCTGCTGCTGCGCGCCGGCTACATCCGCCGCGCCGGCGCCGGGCTGTACTCGTGGCTGCCGCTGGGCCTGCGCGTGCGCCGCAACATCGAGCGCGTCATCCGCGAGGAGATGACGGCCGCGGGCGCCCAGGAGGTGCTGTTCCCGGGCCTGCTGCCGCGCGAGCCGTACGAGCGCACCGGCCGCTGGACGGAGTACGGCGACGGCATCTTCCGCCTCCAGGACCGCAAGGGCGCCGACCACCTGCTCGCGCCGACCCACGAGGAGGTCTTCACGCTGCTCGTGCAGGACCTCGTGTCGAGCTACAAGTCGCTGCCGCTGACGATCTACCAGATCCAGGACAAGTACCGCGACGAGGCGCGGCCGCGCGCGGGGCTGCTGCGCGCGCGCGAGTTCACGATGAAGGACGCCTACTCCTTCGACGTCGACGACGCCGGCCTCGACGCCTCGTACCAGCGCCAGCGCGACGCCTACGAGCGCATCTTCCAGCGGCTCGGGCTCGAGTACGTCATCGTCTCGGCCGACGCGGGCGCCATGGGCGGCTCGAAGTCGGAGGAGTTCCTGCACCCGACGCCCGTGGGCGAGGACACCATCGTGCGCTCGGCGGGCGGCTACGCGGCCAACGTCGAGGCGTTCGAGACCGTCGCCCCCGACCCGCTGCCCGTCGAGGGCCTGCCCGCCGCCGTCGTGCACGACACCCCGGACACGCCCACGATCGAGACGCTCGTCGCCGACGCGAACGCGCGCTTCCCCCGCGAGGACGGCCGCCCGTGGACGGCCGCCGACACGCTGAAGAACGTCGTGCTGCGCCTGACGCACCTCGACGGCTCGAAGGAGCTCGTCGTCGTCGGGCTCCCCGGCGACCGCGAGGTCGACGACAAGCGCGCCGAGGTGGCGTTCCAGCCCGCCGAGGTCACCGCCGCGGACGAGGCCGACTTCGCCGCCAGCCCGGGCCTCGTGAAGGGCTACATCGGCCCGTGGTCGGCCTCCGGCGCCGTGCTCGGCGAGCAGGGCTCCACGCGCATCCGCTACCTGCTCGACCGTCGCGTCGTCGACGGCACCGCCTGGATCACGGGCGCGAACGAGCCCGGCCGGCACGTGTTCGGCCTCGTCGCGGGCCGCGACTTCGCGGGCGACGGATGGGTCGAGGCGGCCGACGTGCGCGAGGGCGACCCCGCTCCCGACGGCTCCGGCCCCGTCACCCTCGAGCGGGGCATGGAGATCGGCCACGTCTTCCAGCTCGGCCGCAAGTACGCCGAGGCCCTCGGGCTCAAGGTGCTCGACCAGAACGGCAAGCTCGTCACGGTGACGATGGGCTCGTACGGCATCGGCGTGACGCGCAACCTCGCCGCGATCGTCGAGCGCTCGCACGACGAGAAGGGCATCATCTGGCCCCGGGAGATCGCGCCGTTCGACGTGCACGTCGTCGCCACCGGCAAGGACCAGGCTGCGTTCGCGATCGCCGAGACGGTCGTCGCCGACCTCGAGGCGCGCGGGCTCGAGGTGCTCCTCGACGACCGGCCGAAGGTCTCGCCCGGCGTGAAGTTCGGCGATGCCGAGATCATCGGCGTGCCGCAGATCGTCATCGTCGGCCGCGACGCCGCCGCAGGCCTCGTCGACGTCTGGGACCGCGCGACGGGCGACCGGCAGCAGGTGCGGATCGAGGAGCTCGAGGCGGCGCTCGGCCGCTGACGGGCTAGCGGCGCGGCCGTCGGTCGGCCTCGTCGGCCGGCAGCGCCTCCCACTGGCCGGTGACCGACTCCACGCTCTCCCACACCTCGACGCCCTGCACCTCGGGGAGCATGTCGCGGGTGAAGACGGGGTCCTTGCCGGCGCGTCGCTGCTCGTCGAAGTTCTTGAGCAGCTTGAACGCGACGCCCGAGAGCAGGCCGATCGCGATCAGGTTGACGATCGCCATGACGCCCATGAGCATGTCGGCCGTGCTCCAGATGGTCGCGGTCGCCACGACCGAGCCGCCGAGCACCGCCGCGACAGCGAGCACGCGGTAGGCGGTGAGGGCCGCGCGGCGCTCGGTGATGAACTCGATGTTCGACTCGCCGTAGTAGTAGTTGCCGATGATCGACGAGAACGCCAGCAGGAAGACGATCACCGAGAGCGCGACGCCCGCCCACGCGCCCAGCTGGCCGGTCACCGCGTCGAAGGTGAGCGCGATGCCGCCCTCGGCGCCGGTGAGGTCAGGGGTCGAGACGAGGATGATGAAGGCCGTGATCGAGCAGACCAGGAAGGTGTCGAAGTAGACGCCGAGCGTCTGCACGAGCCCCTGCTTGACCGGGTGGGTGACGGCGGCGGAGGCGCCCGCGTTCGGGGCGGAGCCGAGACCCGCCTCGTTCGAGAACATGCCGCGCTTGACGCCCTGCATGATGATCGTGCCGAGCGCGCCGCCCGCGACCTGCTGGAAGCCGAAGGCGCCGGCGTAGATCTCGCCGAGCACCCGCGGCACCTCGGAGATGTTCATCGCGACGATGATGATGCCGAGGATCAGGTAGAGCAGCGCCATCGCGGGCACGAGCGACTCGGTCACCTTCGCGATGCGGCGCACGCCGCCGAAGACGATGAGGCCCGTGAGGGCGGCGACGAGGATGCCGACGACCCAGGGGAGCCACTCGACGTCGGTGCCGATCGTGGACGACACCGTCGCGACGATCGTGTTGGCCTGCAGCGACGAGAAGGCGAAGGGGAAGCAGATGATGAGGATGACCGCGAAGAGGACGCCCATCCACCGCTTCCCGAGGCCGCGCTGCATGTAGTACGCGGGGCCGCCGCGGAAGCCGTCGGCGTCGCGGTGCTTGTAGAGCTGCGCGAGCGACGACTCGATGAAGGCGGATGCGCCGCCGACGAACGCCATCGTCCACATCCAGAAGACGGCGCCGGGGCCGCCGAACGCGATGGCGGTCGCGACGCCGGCGATGTTGCCGACGCCGACGCGGCTCGCGGCCGAGATCGTGAACGCCTGGAACGACGAGACCGACTGCGCGTTGCCGTCGCGGTCCTTCGGCGTCCTGTCGGTCAGCACGCGGAACATCGCCGGGAGCAGCCGCAGCTGCACGACGCGCGAGCGGACGGTGAAGGAGATGCCGAGCACCGCCAGCACGGGCAGGACGATCCACGTCCACCAGAAGTCGCCGGCCGTCACGATCAGTTCGTCGAGTGCTTCCACGGGCGACCACACTAGCCGCCGGCGCGGTAGGATGGCCGGTCGGCATCCCGTGCCGTGAGCGAGCAGCAGAACAAGGAGTCCACAAGTGAAGATCGATCTGAGCGTGCTGAAGACCGTCGAGCGCGAGCGGGAGATCTCGTCGGACGACCTGATCCGCATCATCGAGCAGGCGATCCTCCAGGCCCACGTCCGCTCGGGCGAGAAGCACGACGCGACGGCGCCGCAGCCGCGCGTCGAGGTCGACCGGAAGACCGGCGAGGTCACCCTGTACGAGCCCGAGCTCGACGAGGACGGCAACCGCATCGGCGAGTCGATCGCCACGACCGACGACTTCAGCCGCATCGCCGCGACCGCCGCGAAGCAGGTCATCTTCCAGGCGCTGCGCGACAAGAGCGACGAGTCGGTGCTGGGCGCCTACAAGGATCGCGAGGGCGACATCATCGCCGGCGTCGTCCAGCAGGGCACGAACCCGCGCATGGTGCACGTCAAGCTCGGCGACGACATGGAGGCGCTGCTGCCGCCCGAGGAGCAGGTCCCGGGCGCCGAGTACAAGCACGGCCAGCGCCTGCGCGTCTACATCACCAAGGTCGAGCGCGGCCAGCGCGGCCCGCAGGTGACCGTGAGCCGCACGCATCCGTCGCTCGTCCGCCGCCTGTTCGCCCTCGAGGTGCCCGAGATCGCCTCGGGCGCTGTCGAGATCGTCGCGATCGCGCGCGAGGCCGGCCACCGGTCGAAGATCGCGGTGCGCGCGACGCAGCCCGGCATCAACGCCAAGGGCGCCTGCATCGGCGAGCTCGGCGCCCGCGTGCGCGCCGTGCAGGCCGAGCTCGGCGACGAGAAGATCGACATCGTCGACTTCTCCGAGGACCTGCCCGCGTTCGTCGCGAGCGCGCTGAGCCCGGCTCGGGTGTCGGATGCGTTCATGCTCGACGAGAAGACGAAGGCCGTGCGGGCGCTCGTGCCCGACTTCCAGCTCTCGCTCGCCATCGGCCGGGAGGGCCAGAACGCCCGCCTCGCGGCGAAGCTGACGGGGGCGAAGATCGACATCCAGCCCGACTCCGTCATGGAGGACTGAGCGATCTCCCTGCGTCCCGGGCGTGTCGTGCGGTACGATGGGGACATCCGAACGTGTCTTGGCTGTCGCGCGCGCACTGAACCCGCACATCTCGTGCGGATCGTCGCGCAGAGCGACGCGGCGGTCGTCGATCCCGATCGACGGCTTCCCGGCCGAGGCGCGTGGGTGCATCCGACGCAGCAGTGCGCGGAACGCGCGCTCCGCGCGCTTCCCCGGGCGCTGCGCCATCCGCACCTGGACACCTCGCCCATCGCACGATGGGCACAGGACGGGCTCGACCCGAGCCCCGACCGAAGGAATGAACGGCACATGGACAACTGATGAGCAGCTCGAAATGAGACCCGTCAGCTAATCGTCCGCCCTGTCCTGGGCGGACCAGGACAGGAGAGAAGTGGCAAACCCACGCGTGCATGAGATCGCCGCCGAGATCGGCGTCGAGAGCAAGGTCGCCATGGCCAAGCTCAAGGAGATGGGCGAGTTCGTCAAGGGACCCGCCTCGGCGATCGCACCCCCGGTCGCCCGCAAGCTCAAGGCCGCCCTCGAGGCGGAGGGGCACACCGCTGCCCCCGCGGAGCCCGCGAAGGCGCCCGCAGCCAAGGCCCCGGCGACGAAGGCTCCGGCCGCGAAGCCGGCGGCAGCTGCTCCGGCGCCCGCGCCGGCACCCGCTGAGCCCAAGGCCGACGCCGCCCCGGCGCCGTCGCCCGCCCCCGCAGCGGCGCCCGCGCCGCGCGCCGAGACGCCCGCACCTGCGGCGCCGGCAGCACCCGCGGCGCCTGCCGCGCCCGCTGAGGCCGCCCCCGGCGGCGACGCGTCGGGCAGCAGCATCCCGCGCCCGATGGCGCGCCCGGGCGCTCCCCGCCCCGGCAACAACCCGTTCGCCTCGAACCAGGGCATGGGCCGCCCCCGCGGCGGCAACAACCCGTTCACGAGCAAGCAGGGCGCTCCGCGCCCCGCGGCTCCGCGCCCCGGGGCACCTCGTCCCGGCGCACCGCGTCCCGGCGCCCCGCGCCCGGGCTCGCCCCGTCCGGGCGGCGCAGGCCGTCCCGGTGCCGGCGGCGGCGGCGCGTTCCAGCGTCCCGGTCAGGGCGCGCCCGGTCGTGGCGCTCCCGGTCGCGGCGGTCCCGCGTTCGCGGGTCGTCCCGGCCCCGGCGGCCGCGGCCGCGGCGGCACAGCCGGCGCGTTCGGCAAGGGCGGCGCCAAGGGCAAGTCCCGCAAGTCGAAGCGCACGAAGCGCCTCGAGTTCGAGATGCGCGAGGCGCCGTCGATCGGCGGCGTCAAGGTCCGGCGCGGCGACGGCACGACCGTCATCCGCATGCGTCGCGGCGCATCCATCGCCGACTTCGCCGAGAAGATCGACGCGAGCCCCGGCGACCTCGTCACCGTGCTGTTCCACCTCGGCGAGATGGCGACGGCGACGGAGTCGCTCGACGAGACCACGTTCGAGCTGCTCGGCGCCGAGCTGGGCTACAAGATCCAGATCGTCAGCCCCGAGGACGAGGACAAGGAGCTCCTGGAGGGCTTCGACATCGACCTCGAGCAGGAGCTCGAGGACGAGAGCGACGAGGACCTCGAGTACCGCTCGCCCGTCGTCACCGTCATGGGCCACGTCGACCACGGCAAGACGCGCCTGCTCGACGCGATCCGCGGCGCGAACGTCATCGACGGCGAGGCCGGCGGCATCACCCAGCACATCGGCGCCTACCAGGTCTGGCAGGAGCACGAGGGCGAGGACCGCGCGATCACGTTCATCGACACCCCGGGCCACGAGGCGTTCACCGCCATGCGCGCCCGAGGCGCTCGCGTCACCGACATCGCGATCCTCGTGGTCGCGGCGGACGACGGCATCATGCCGCAGACGATCGAGGCGCTGAACCACGCCCAGGCGGCCGACGTGCCGATCGTGGTCGCGGTGAACAAGGTCGACAAGGAGGGCGCGAACCCGGCGAAGGTCCGGCAGCAGCTCACCGAGTACGGCCTGGTGGCAGAGGAGTACGGCGGCGACACCATGTTCGTCGACGTCTCGGCGCTGGCCCGCACGGGCATCGAGGACCTCCTCGAGGCCGTGCTGCTCACGGCCGACGCCGGCCTCGACCTGCGCGCCAACCCGCACAAGGAGGCCCGCGGCGTCGCCATCGAGGCGAAGCTCGACAAGGGCCGCGGCTCGGTCGCGACCGTGCTCATCCAGTCCGGCACGCTCCGCGTCGGCGACGCGATCGTCGCGGGCACGGCCTACGGCCGCGTCCGTGCGATGGTCGACGACCGCGGCGAGCTGGTCGAGGAGGCCGGCCCGTCGATGCCCGTCCAGGTGCAGGGCCTCTCGAGCGTCCCGCGCGCCGGCGACACCTTCATCGTCACCGAGGAGGACCGCACGGCCCGGCAGATCGCCGAGAAGCGCGAGGCCGTCGAGCGCAACGCCATGCTGGCCAAGGCCCGCAAGCGCCTGTCGCTCGAGGACTTCAAGCTCGCCATGGAGCAGGGCAAGGTCGAGACGCTCAACCTCATCATCAAGGGCGACGTCTCGGGTGCCGTGGAGGCGCTCGAGGAGTCGCTGCTGAAGATCGAGATCGACGACACCGTCGACCTGCGCATCATCCACCGCGGCGTCGGCGCGATCACCGAGTCGGACGTGAACCTGGCGACGGTCGACTCGGCCGTCATCATCGGCTTCAACGTGCGCCCCGACACGAAGGCCCGCGAGCGCGCCGCCCGAGAGGGTGTCGACGTGCGGTTCTACAACGTGATCTACGCGGCGATCGAGGATGTCGAGAACTCGCTCAAGGGCATGCTGAAGCCCGAGTACGAGGAGATCCAGTCGGGCGTGGCCGAGATCCGCGAGGTGTTCCGCTCCTCGAAGTTCGGCAACATCGCGGGCTGCATCGTCCGCTCCGGCACGATCACCCGCAACGCCAAGGCTCGCGTCATCCGCGACGGCGTCGTGCTGGCCGATGGCCTCGCCATCGAGTCGCTGCGCCGCTTCAAGGACGACGTCACCGAGGTCCGCACCGACTTCGAGTGCGGCATCGGCCTCGGCAGGTTCAACGACCTGCAGATCGGCGACGAGATCGAGACCACCGAGATGGTGGAGAAGCCGCGCGTCTGACGTGCGGAACGAGGTGTGGGGCGGCTGCGGTCGCCCCACACCCGTCTGAAGCGAGAGGAAGTCCCATGGCCGAGAACCCCAGGGCGAGGAAGATCGCCGACCGCATCCGCGAGATCACCGTGCGCGCGCTCGAGCGCGAGGTGAAGGACCCGCGGCTCGGGTTCGTGACGATCACGGATGTGCGCGTCACCGGAGACCTGCAGCACGCGTCGATCTTCTACACGGTGTACGGCACCGACGAGGAGCGGGCCGACACCGAGACCGCGCTCGCCAGCGCCAAGGGCGTCGTGCGCCGCGAGATCGGCAAGGGCATCAGCCTGCGGCTGACGCCGTCGATCGAGTTCATCCTCGACGCGCTGCCCGAGAGCGCGGCGTCGATCGAGCACCTGCTCGACGAGGCGCGCCAGCGCGACCTCGCCGCCCAGCAGGCGGCCGCGGCGGCGCAGTTCGCCGGCGAGCCCGACCCGTACCGCAAGCCGCGCGAGGAGGACGAGGAGGCCTAGCGGGCCTCCTCGAAGCGCAGCCGCCGCGCCGCCAGGTCGGCCTCGACCAGGCGGGCGCGGATGCGCTCGCCCGGCTCCGCCGAGGTCGCGCACGCGGCCTCGGCGGGCGGGTCGAGCAGCTGCACCGTGGCGCCGTCCTTCCGGGTCTCCACGACGACCGCATCGAAGTCCTCGCCGACGCGGTGCCGCAGCATCGCGATCTCGACCGCGTCGATCGACTCCCGCTCGAGCCGGCTCGCGACCTGCCCCGACTCCTGCATGATCTCCGGCAGCCCGACGAGGCCCTCCGACGCCCACGCCGGGATGTCGCGGCCGTTCGCGATCGCCTCGCAGTGCGCGAGCACGTACCGGTCGACGAGGCGCCGCAGCGGCGCCGTCGTGTGCGCGTACGGCGCGCCGATGGCCGCCTGGATCAGCGACGCATCCGAGCCGCCGCCCGGCGCCGCCGTGCCGTCCAGCACGGTGTAGCCCGCGCCGCGGAACAGCCGCCGCGCGACCTGCAGGATCGCGAGCGTCGTCGGCTTCGAGCGGTCGAGGCGGCGCAGGAACGCGCCGTAGTGCTCGCCCTCGGCCCACTCCTCGCCGATCGCGCGCACCTCCTTGCGGAAGCGCCGCACGTCGCCCTTCGGCGGCCGCGGCATCGTGCGGAGGATGCCCCGCCCCGCGCCGAGCATGAGGTTCGCCGCCTCCATGCCCGTCATGAGCGAGACCTGCGCGTTCCAGCGCTCGACGGGCAGCAGCTCGCGGCGCTCGAGCCGGTAGTCGTCGCCGTGGCGGGCGATCTCCTCCTCGGGCATGTCGAGGCTCGCGCCGTCGCGCGCCTCCTCGAGCGCGATGCGCAGCTCGCCCACCTCGCGCAGCAGGCCCAGCATCGCGTCGCCGCCGTCGATGCGCGCCTGCGCCTCGCGGTAGGTGAGCTGCTCGCGCGAGCGCACCCGGGCGCGCTCGAGCGTCGTCCCCGTGACGTCGCCCGACGCATCCAGCCGCATCGTCCACACGTACGCGGCGCGCTCCTGCCCCTCGAGCAGGCTCGCGGCGCCCTCGCTCACGACGGGCGGGTGCAGCGGCACCCGGCCGTCGGGCGCGTACATCGTCTGGCCGCGGCGGCGCGCCTCGGCGTCGATCGCGCCGCCAGGCCGGGCGAACGCGGCGACGTCGGCGATCGCGTAGTGCACGACGAAGCCGTCGCCGTCGCGCTCGAGGTGCAGCGCCTGGTCGAGGTCGGTCGAGCCCTCGGGGTCGATCGTCACGAACGGCACCTGCGTCCGGTCGGGCTCCGGCAGCCGCGGGTCGGCGGCGTACGCCTCGGCTTCGGCCTGCGCGGCGGGCGGGAACTCGGCGTCGAGGCCGAGCTCCTCGCGGATCGCGGCGAGGGCGGCGGCGAGCTCGTCGCTCGCGGCGGGACGGTCGATGAGGCGCTGGTGTCGTGCCGGCATGGCGCACAACCTAGTCGGGCAGCCTGACCGCCCCGTGCTCGCGCAGCACCAGGCCGTCGGCGGCGAGCGAGGCGACGGCGCGCTCGAGCTGCGCCGCGTCGGGCCAGAGCGCCGCGAGGTCGGCCTCGGCGAGCGGCACGTCGACGGCCCGGAGCGCCCGCAGCACCGTGCCGCGCGCCTGCCGGTCGCTGCCGGCGAATGCCGCCTGCCGAGGCGCGCGCCGGCCCTCGTAGGGCGGGCAGCCGGCCGCGCGCCACGCGCACGCGTCGGCGATGGGGCACGCGTCGCACCTCGGCGCCCGCGCGGTGCACACCAGCGCCCCGAGCTCCATGAGCGCGATGGAGACGACGGATGCGTCGGCGGGGGAGGCGGGCAGCAGGGCCTCGACGTCGGCCAGGTCGCGCTTCGCGGCCGGCGCCGCCTCGCCGCGGCCGTGCACCGCGCGGGCGACGACGCGGCGCACGTTCGTGTCGACGACCGGGTGGCGGTCGCCGTAGTGGAAGACGGCGACGGCCCGCGCCGTGTAGTCGCCGATCCCCGGGAGCGCGAGCAGCGCATCCACGTCCCTCGGCACCTCGCCGCCGTGCCGCTCGACGATCGCGCGCGCGGTGTCCTGCAGGCGCAGCGCCCTCCGCGGGTAGCCGAGCGTGCCCCACTGCCGCAGCACCTCGTGGGTGGGCGCATCCGCGAGATCGGCGGGCGTCGGCCAGCGCTCGAGCCAGCGGTCGATCTCGACCGCGACGCGCGCCGCCTGCGTCTGCTGCAGCATGATCTCGCTCACGAGCGTGCCCCACGCGTCGAACTCCGGCCGCCGCCACGGCAGGTCGCGGGCGCTCGCGCGGTACCAGGCGGCGAGCGCGGGCAGCGAGCGGCCGTCGAGCATCCCGCCAGCGTACCCAGCGCCTAGGCTGGCGGCATGGTCGACCGCGCGCTCCTCATGAAGGCGGCCTCCTGGACGCCCGAGCAGAAGGCCCTGTACACGAGCCTCGTCGAGCAGCTGCTGCGGCGGAACCCGCGCGGGCGGCGGCTCATCGCGGTCGAGGGGCGCGACGGCGTCGGCAAGACGCGGTTCGCGGATGCGCTCCAGGTGGCGTTCGCGCGCGCCGGCGTCGAGGCGTTCCGCGCGAGCGTCGACGACTTCCACCGGCCGCAGGCGTTCCGCTACCGCCAGGGGCGCGACTCGTCGAAGGGCTACTACGAGGACGCCTTCGACATCGAGCTGCTCGACCGCGTGCTGCTGCAGCCGTTCCGCATGGGCGGCTCGACAGGCTTCCAGACGGCCGCCTTCGACCTCGCGACCGACCGCAGCATCGAGATGGAGTGGCAGACGGCGGGGCCGGATGCGGTGCTCATCGTCGACGGCGTCTTCCTGCAGCGGCCCGCGCTCGCGGGCAAGTGGCACGCGGTGCTGCTGCTCGAGGCCGACGACCGCGTGCGGGGCGAGCGGATGCGCGCGCGGGACGGCGCGCACCCCGACGTCGCGCACGAGTCGCACCGCCGCTACCGGGAGGCGCACGAGCACTACGAGCGCACGGTCGTGCCGCGCAGGCGAGCCGCGTTCATCGTCGACAACACCGACTGGCGGGTGCCCCGGCAGAGCTTCGCCGACAGCTGCTAGGCGAGCCGGCGCACCGCCGACGCCGGCAGGAAGCGGCCCGTCCGCTCGACCTCGTGCACGAGCTCGACGAGCGCGGCGTTGACGGGAGCCTCCCGCCCGAGGCGCGCCGCCGCATCCACCACCGCGCCGTTGATCAGGTCGACCTCGGTCGGCTGCCCGCGGCGGATCGACTGCTGCGTCGAGCCGAGGTTCGGCACGTCGCCGAGCCGGTCCTTGATGCGCAGCGGCACCTGCTGCGCGATGCGCCGCGGCGCGAAGGCCACGAGCCGCACGAGCAGCGGCGTGAGCCCCTGCAGCGGCTGGAAGCGCACGCCCGACGCGAGCCCGATGCGCGCCGTCTCGCGCATCGACGCGAGCATCACGCGCCGCAGCCCCGGGTCGCGGATGACGTCCTGCACCGAGTGGCCGACGATCGCCGGCAGGGCGTTGACCATGTTGATGAGCAGCTTCGTCCACTGCGCGCCCTCGATCGAGGGGGTGAGCGACGTGGGCAGCGCCTCGCCGAGCAGCGCCGCGAAGCGCTCGCCCTCGGCGCCGCCGACGATCGTGTCGCCGGCGGCGGTGACGGTGACGACGCCGGGCTCCATGGAGTTCGCGGCCATGAGCGCGATGCCGCCGGCGACCCGGTCGTGCCCGAGCAGGCGCGCGGCGGCCCGCTCGCCGCCGAGGCCGTTCTGCACGACGAGCAGCGGCACGTCCGCCAGGGCCGCCCGGCTCGCCTCGAGCGCCGCCGCCGTGCCCGTCGCCTTGGTCGCGAGGATCGCGACGTCCGGCGCCTCGGCGAGCGACTCGAGCGCGGTCACGGGCGCCGTGTGCGCGCCGTACGCGCCGCGCAGGCGCAGCCCGTGCTCGCGGATCGCGGCGAGGTTCTCGCCGCGCGCCGTGACCGTCACGTCGTGCCCGATCGCGTCGAGCCGCGCCGCGATCGTGCCGCCGATCGCCCCCGCGCCGATCACCGCGACGCGCTGCCGCGCCGTCGCATCCGCCGTGCCCTCATGCGCCATGTCGAGGAGGCTATCGGCGGCTAGGCTCGTCGGGTGCCCGACGCCCCACCCGCCCCCGACGGCATCCTGCTCGTCGACAAGCCGCAGGGCATCACGAGCCATACCGCCGTGAGCCGCGCGCGCCGCGCCCTCGGCACCCGCAAGGTCGGCCACGCCGGCACGCTCGACCCGATGGCGACGGGCCTGCTCATCCTGGGCGTCGGGCCCTCCACGCGCCTGCTGACCCACATGGTCGGCCTCGACAAGACCTACACCGCCACCATCGCGCTCGGCGCCGCCACGAGCACCGACGACGCCGAGGGCGACGTCACGAGCACGGCGGATGCGTCGCACCTGTCGGGCGACGACCTCGCGGCGCCGATGGCGCGCCTCACGGGCGGCATCGAGCAGGTGCCGTCGAGCGTGAGCGCCATCAAGGTCGACGGCGAGCGCGCGTACGCCCGGGTGCGGGCGGGGGAGCAGGTCGAGCTGCGGGCCCGCCCGGTCACCGTCGCGCGCTTCGAGGCGCTCGCCTTCCGGCCTGGCCCCCTCGCCGAGGTCGACGTGGTCGTCGACTGCTCGAGCGGCACGTACATCCGCGCGCTCGCGCGCGACCTCGGCGCCGCGCTCGGCGTCGGCGGGCACCTGACGGCGCTGCGCCGCACGCGCGTCGGGCCGTTCGACGTCGAGGGAGCGCCGATCGCCGACGCCCTTCCCGAGCAGGGCGCGAGCGATCTGCTGCTGACCCCGGCCGAGGCGGCGTCCCGCATCCTGCCCGTCGCGCGGCTCGACGACGAGCGCGCCGCGAACCTCGCGAGCGGCCGCCGCACCGTCGCGCTCGAGGGGGAGGCCGGCATCGTCGCCGCCGTCCACGGCGACCGCCTCGTCGGCATCGCGCGCATCGACGGCCGGCGCATGCTGCCGGTGACCAACTTCCCGACGGGCGCCGCGGCCGAGGGGGCACGATGATCAGCTGGGTGATGCTCGCGCAGGCGATCGGCCTGGGCGTGATCGGTGGCGTCGTCGCGATCGTCGGCCTCACGAGGCGGCCGTTCGGCGACGGGGTCCTCGCTGCCGCGGCGCTCACGCTCCTCACCCTCGTCGTGCAGACCGTCGCATCCGTCGTCGCCCCGATCATGGGCGCGGGCCCCACCGGCGACCTGCTCGAGTACTGGACCTACCTCATCACCGCGCTCGTCATCCCGCCGGCGGCGGTCATGTGGGCGCTCGTCGACAAGAAGGGGGAGTGGTCGACCCTCGTCGTGGGCGTCGGCATCCTCGCGGTCGCGGTGATGGTCTACCGGATGCACCAGATCTGGTTCGTGCAGCTGGCCTGATCGCGGCGATTAGACTCGCTTCCGATGAGCGAGCGCAAGCATGCCGGGATCGGGCGGGTCCTCATCGCGGTGTACGCGGTGCTGGCGATGGCGGCGACCGGTCGCTCGTTCGTGCAGATCGTGCAGCGCTTCGACGAGGCGCCGCTCGCCTACTCGCTGAGCGCCGTCGCCGCGGTCGTCTACCTGCTCGCGACGGTCGCGCTCGCGATGCGGGCGGATGCCTGGCGGCGCGTCGCGCTCGCGGCCGTCTGCTTCGAGCTCGTCGGGGTGCTGGTCGTCGGCACCCTCTCGCTCGTGGCGCCCGAGCTCTTCGCGCACGACACCGTCTGGAGCCGCTTCGGGATGGGCTACCTCTTCATCCCCGCCGTGCTGCCGTTCCTGGGCCTGTGGTGGCTGCGCGCGAGCCGCGAGCGGGTGGCGGCGTGATCGGCGACCGCGGGGCCGGCATGGACTGGATCGACGCGCTCGAGGCCGTGCCGAGCGCGGTCACGATCGGCAAGTTCGACGGCGTGCACATCGGCCACCAGCGCATCATCGAGCAGCTGCGCGCGCTCGCCGAGCCCGAGGGCCTCGCGACCACCGTCGTCACCTTCGACCGCAACCCGCTCGAGATCGTGCGGCCCGACCGCGCGCCGCTGCCGCTCGTGTCGCTGCCGCACAAGGTGGAGCTGCTGCGCGCCGCGGGGGCCGACCGGGTCGTGGTGGTGCCGTTCACGGGCGAGACGGCGGCGCAGCCCGCGGAGGAGTTCGCCGAGCGCGTGCTGCTCGACGGGCTGGGCGCGCGCGTGCTGCTCGTCGGCGACGACTTCCGCTTCGGCCACCGCGGCGCCGGCGACGCGGCCATGCTGCGCGCGCTCGCCGAGCCGCGCGGCGCCCGCGTCGAGTCGATCGACGACATCTGCTTCGCCGACGGCCGGCGCGTGTCCTCCACGTGGATCCGCGAGGCGCTCGAGCTCGGCCGCGTGCAGGAGGCCAACGGCATGCTCGGCCGCCGGCACGTGCTGCGCGGCGACGTCGTGCGCGGCTTCCAGCGGGGGCGGGCGCTCGGCTTCCCGACCGCCAACCTCGGCGCGCCCGTCGAGGGCTTCGTGCCCGCCGACGGCGTCTACGCGGCCCTCGCCCACGTCGATGCCGGCACGTTCCCCGCCGCCGTCTCGATCGGCGACAACCCCACCTTCGACGGCGTCGCCGCGAAGACCGTCGAGGCGTACCTCCTCGACGTCGACCTCGACCTCTACGACCGGCCCATCAGCCTCGAGCTCGTCGACTTCGTGCGGCCCATGCACCGCTTCGAGAGCCTCGACCAGCTCATCGCCCAGATGTCGCGCGATGTGGACCGCACGCGCGAGCTCGTCGCGGCCGCCACGGCCTGACCTGTCCGGACAGGGCTCCCGCGGCCGGTAGACTGCCCAGCACCCCGTACGCCGCGACACACCTGGCGGACGACCGCACCGCGGCGGGAAGAAGGATCAGCGTGACCACACCCAGCGCAGCGCTCGCGCCCGCAGAGCGCGCCGTCCAGCTGCTCGGCGGCGACCTCTCCGAGGTCGCACTCCGCCGTCACCTCGAGGGCCTGCCGGCCGTCGACGCCGTGGGCCTCGAGGCCCGCGCCGCATCGCTCGGCACCCGCTCCATCAAGACGAGCTCCAAGCAGGCGGCGCTCGACCTCACGATCCGCATGATCGACCTCACGACCCTCCAGGGCAACGACACCCGGGGCAAGGTGCACTCGCTCGTCGCGAAGGCGCTCGTGCCCGACGCATCCGACCCCTCGACGCCGCGCCCGGCGGCCGTCTGCGTCTACGGCGACATGGTCGGCAACGCGGTCGAGGCGCTCGGCTCGGCCTGGAGCAACGGCCGCGACGACGGCATCAACGTCGCCGCCGTCGCGACCGCGTTCCCGTCCGGGCGCGCGAGCCTGCCGGTCAAGCTGCAGGACACCCGCGACGCGGTCGCTGCCGGCGCCGACGAGATCGACATGGTCATCGACCGCGGCGCGTTCCTCGAGGGCAACTACGGCAAGGTCTTCGACGAGATCGTCGCCACCAAGGAGGCGTGCCGTCGCACCGACGGCACCTTCGCGCACCTCAAGGTCATCCTCGAGACGGGCGAGCTCGTGACGTACGACAACGTGCGCCGCGCCTCGTGGCTGTCGATCCTCGCCGGCGGCGACTTCATCAAGACCTCCACCGGCAAGGTGCAGCCCGCGGCCACGCTGCCGGTGACGCTGCTCATGCTGCAGGTCGTGCGCGACTGGGAGCGGCTGACGGGCGAGCGCATCGGCGTGAAGCCCGCGGGCGGCATCGCCACCGCGAAGGACGCCATGAAGTACCTCGTCACGGTCGCCGAGACCTGCGGCGAGGCGTGGCTCGACCCGCACCTGTTCCGCTTCGGCGCCTCGAGCCTGCTGAACGACGTGCTGCTGCAGCGCCAGAAGCTCACCACCGGCCGCTACTCCGGCCCCGACTACGTCACGATCGACTGAGGCTCCCCATGGCATTCCTCGACTACGCGCCGGCTCCCGAGTCGACGTCCATCCTCGACCTCCGCGACGAGTACCGGCTCTGGATCGGCGGCGAGTGGGTCGCCGGCGGCGGCGCGAGCTTCGCCTCCGTCTCGCCCTCGACCGAGCAGCCCATCGCCACGTTCGCGACCGCCGACGAGGGCGACGTGGATGCTGCGGTGCGGGCCGCGCGCACCGCGTTCCGCACCGTCTGGGGCCCGATGTCGGGCCGCGACCGCGGCAAGTTCCTCTTCCGCATCGCGCGCATCCTGCAGGAGCGCGCGCGCGAGCTCGCCGTCGCCGAGTCGCTCGACAACGGCAAGCCGATCAAGGAGACGCGCGACGCCGACGTGCCGCTCGTCGCCCAGTGGTTCTTCCACTGCGCCGGATGGGCCGACAAGCTCGACTACGTCGGTCTCGGCGCCGCGCCGCAGCCGCACGGCGTCGCCGCGCAGGTCATCCCGTGGAACTTCCCGCTGCTCATGCTCGCGTGGAAGGTCGCGCCGGCGCTCGCCGCCGGCAACACCGTCGTGCTGAAGCCGGCCGAGACGACGCCGCTCACGGCGATGCTCTTCGCCGAGGTGTGCGAGCAGGCGGGCCTGCCCGCCGGCGTCGTCAACCTCATCACGGGAGCGGGCGAGACGGGCGCGGCGCTCGTGCGCCACCCCGACGTCGACAAGGTCGCCTTCACGGGCTCCACCGCGGTCGGCCGCGAGATCGCGAAGGCGCTCGCCGGCACGCCGAAGCGGCTGACGCTCGAGCTGGGCGGCAAGGGCGCGAACATCGTCTTCGACGACGCGCCCCTCGACCAGGCGATCGAGGGCATCGTCAACGGCATCTTCTTCAACCAGGGCCAGGTGTGCTGCGCGGGCAGCCGCCTGCTCGTGCAGGAGAACGTGCACGACGCGGTGCTCGAGCGCCTCAAGGAGCGCATGGCGACGCTGCGCCTCGGCGACCCGCTCGACAAGAACACCGACATCGGCGCGATCAACTCCTCCGAGCAGCTCGCGCGCATCACGCGCCTCGTCGACCAGGGCGAGGCCGAGGGCGGCGAGCGCTGGGCGCCCGACTGCGAGCTGCCGGCGAAGGGCTACTGGTTCCCGCCGACCGTCGTCTCGGGCGTCGAGGCGTCGTCGACGATCGCCCGCGAGGAGATCTTCGGACCCGTGCTGTCGGTGCTCACCTTCCGCACGCCCGACGAGGCGATCGCGAAGGCGAACAACACCCCCTACGGCCTCTCGGCCGGCATCTGGAGCGACAAGGGCTCCCGCGTGCTCGCGGTCGCCGACAAGCTGCGCGCCGGCGTCGTCTGGGCGAACACGTTCAACAAGTTCGACCCCGCGAGCCCGTTCGGCGGCTACAAGGAGTCCGGCTACGGCCGCGAGGGCGGCGTGCAGGGCATGCAGGCGTACCTGAAGGCAGGCAAGTGATGGCGACCACGACGAAGACCCCGGCCCGCACGGCGACGCGCCTCGACGTGCCCAAGACCTACAAGCTCTTCATCGGCGGCGCGTTCCCGCGCAGCGAGTCCGGGCGCGTGACCGAGGTGCTCGACAAGCGCGGCGCGTTCGTCGCGAACGTCGCGAAGGCCTCCAGGAAGGATGCGCGCGACGCCGTCCGCGCGGCCCGCAAGGCCCAGCCCGGCTGGGCGGGCGCGACCGCGTACAACCGCGGCCAGGTGCTGTACCGGGTCGCCGAGGTGCTCGAGGGCCGCAAGGCGCAGTTCGTCGACGAGCTGCAGCGCACCGAGGGCCTGACCGCCGCGCGGGCGCAGCAGCAGGTCGAGGCCGCGATCGACCTGTGGGTGCTGCATGCCGGCTGGACCGACAAGGTCGCCCAGATCGGCGGCCACGCCAACCCCGTCGCCGGCCCCTACTTCAACCTGTCGGTGCCGGAGCCGACCGGCGTCGTCGCGATCATCGCGCCGCAGGAGCAGGGCCTCCTGGGCCTCACGTCGGTCGTCGCGCCGGCGCTCGTGACGGGCAACGCGGTCGTCGTGGTGCCCGCCGCGGCCTCGCCGCTCGTCGCGATCTCGCTCGCCGAGGTGCTCGCGACGAGCGACCTGCCTGGCGGCGTCGTGAACGTGCTGACGGGCGACCCGGCCGAGCTCGCGCCGTGGCTCGCGGGCCACGCCGACATCAACGCGCTCGACCTCACCGGCGCCGGCGACCTCGACTGGGTCGAGCTCGAGGTGATCGCGGCCGACACGCTGAAGCGCGTGCTGCGTCCCGAGCCGGGCCTCGCGCCCGAGACGCCGCAGCGCATCCTCGCCCTCACCGAGACGAAGACGGTCTGGCACACGAAGTCCCGCCTCTGACCCGCTGAGCGGCGCCCTGCGCAGGGCGCCGCTCGGCCGTCTGCGCCTCAGCCGAGCGCCGCGACGAACCCGCCCCACGGCATCCGCTCCACGACGCCCTCGGCGGCGGCCGCGAGCTCGGGGTCGTCGGTGACGAGCGCGTCGGCCTGCAGCGACGCGACCGCGAGCGGCTCCGCCCGCATCGCGTCGTCCCAGCCGAGCCGCGCGGCATGCTGCCAGGCGACCGAGCGCGAGACGCGGTCGGCGAGCAGCCGCACCTTGAGCGACGCGAGCGCCTCGAGCTGCGCGCGCCCCTCCGCCTCGGGCAGGTCGCCCGCGCGCACCTCGGCCCACAGCAGCTGCATGACCTGCGAGCGCAGCGCCCCCGCGCCGACCAGCTGGTGCTCGCCCACGTCGACGCGCTCGCGCACGATCCGCAGCGCGGTGGGCGCGTCGATCGCGAACCGCGCCATCAGCAGCTCGACTCGATGAGGTCGGCGTACCAGCGGCAGCCGTCCAGCCACGTGTCGACGCGGATGCGCTCGTCGCGCGCGTGCAGGGTGAGGCGCTCGTCGCGGGTCATCGCGAAGGGCGCGAAGCGGTAGACGCGGTCGGTGATGCGGTGCGCGTGCCGGCCGTCGGTGCCGCCGAGCATCACGTACGGCACGGTGAGCACGTCGGGCCGCAGCCGCGCGATCGCCGCCGCGACGTCGTCCCAGCCGGGGCCGGCCGAGGGGCTCTCGGGGCTCGGCCCGTGGCCGTGCAGCACCTCGAGCGACACCTGCGGGTCGGCGACCGCTCGGCGCACGTGCGCGACCGTCTCGTCGACGCTCGAGCCGAGCGCGATCCGCGCGTTCACGACCGCGACCGCCTCCTCCGCGAGCGCGTTGGGCGCGGCCGCGCCGGAGAGCTGCGTGACGACGGCGGTGGTCGAGAGCATCGCCCGGGTCTCGTCGCCGCGCGCCAGGATGCGCTCCACGAGCGGCCGCGCGCGCCGCACCCGCCGGAGCACCGCGCCCTGCGGCCCCGACGCGACCGCCCCCAGCAGCTCGAGCATGCGCAGCGCCGGCTCCGGCAGCGAGCGCGGGAACGGGGCGCGGTCGAGCCGCCGGATCGCGCGCGCGAGCCGCGACGTCGCCGGCAGCCTCGGCGGGGTCGACGCGTGCCCGCCCACCTGCGCCACGCGCATCCGGATGTTGGCGAAGCCCTTCTCGGCCACGCCCACCACCGCCACGTCGCGCGCGACGCCCGCGACCGGCGGCTCGATGATCGCGCCGCCCTCGTCGAGCGCCCACGCGGGCCGCACGCCGCGCGCGTCGAGCTCGGCGATGGCCGACGCGGCGCCGGTGCCCATCGTCTCCTCGTCGTGGCCGAAGACGAGCCACACGTCGCGCGCGGGCGCGAAGCCCGCCGCGAGCAGCGCCTCGACGGCGACGCAGATGCCGACGAGCGAGCCCTTGTCGTCGAGCGTGCCGCGGCCCCACACGTGCGTCGCGTCGCGGTGCCCGGCGTAGGGCGGATGCGTCCACCCGACGGGCGGGGCCGGCACGACGTCCTGGTGGGCCATGAGCAGCGCCGGCGCACCCGCGCCGCGCCCAGGCCACCGCGCGAGCAGCGTCGCCCCGATCGGCTCGACCTCGAGCGAGGCGAACAGCCGCGGGAAGCGCTCGCGGAGCGCCGCCTGGAAGGCGGGCAGCTGGGCCGCCTCCTCGGTCGGCACGCGCACGAGCGCGATCAGGTCGTCGACGGCCGCGTCCGGGATCTCCACCACGCCGCCAGCGTAGGGCGGCCGGGCCGACGGCGGGCACCGCGGCGCGTTACCGTGGAGGCGAGCCGAAGGAGGCCCCGTGCCCGTCGAGGACAACACCCGCGAGATCGAGTCGACGATCGTCACCGACCTGCGCGAGCGCATGAGCTACGGGTCGTACCTCGGGCTCGACACGCTGCTCGCCTCGCAGCACCCGCGCAGCGAGCCGGAGCACCACGACGAGCTGCTGTTCATCATCCAGCACCAGACGACCGAGCTGTGGCTCAAGCTCGTCATCCACGAGCTCGACGACGCCCGCCGGCTGCTCGCCGCCGACGACCTGGGCGCGGCCCTCAAGCGCATCGCGCGCGTGAAGCACATCCAGGAGGTGCTGACGCAGCAGTGGTCGGTGCTCGCGACGCTCACCCCCACCGAGTACGCGCAGTTCCGCGGCGCGCTCGCCAACGCCTCGGGCTTCCAGAGCGCGCAGTACCGGCTCGTCGAGTTCGCGCTCGGCAACAAGCACGAGCGCATGCTGAAGGTCTTCGAGTCGAGCCCCGACGACCACGCGGCGCTCGCGGCCGAGCTCGAGCGGCCGAGCCTCTACGACGAGTTCCTCCGGCATCTCGCCCGCCGCGGCCACGCCGTGCCGACGGCGGTGCTCGAGCGCGACGTGCGGAAGGCGCACGTCTACTCCGAGGAGCTCGTGCCGGTCTTCCAGCGCATCTACGAGGGCGCCGACGACAACTGGCGCGCCTACGAGACGTGCGAGGAGCTCGTCGACCTCGAGGACAACTTCCAGTTCTGGCGCTTCCGGCACCTGCGCACCGTCACCCGCACGATCGGGCGCAAGACCGGCACGGGAGGCTCGAGCGGCGTCGACTTCCTGCAGCGCGCGCTCGACCTGACGTTCTTCCCCGAGCTCTACGCGGTCCGCACGCGGATCGAGGAGTGAGCGCCCCGCGGCTCGTGCGCGTCGCGCACGCGCGCGTCGACGGCGGGTGGCATGCGGATGCGGTGCTGCGGCTCGGCGACGACGGCGTCGCCCTCGCGGGCGCCGACGAGGCCGCGGCCCGCGACCTGCCGAGGCTCGACCTCGCGCTGCTCCCGCCGCTCACCGACGCGCACGTGCACCTCGCGCTCGCCGACCTCGGCGGGCTCGAGGGGAGCCGCATCGCCCGGGTGCTCGACCTCGGCGCCGACCCGGCCGCCGTGCCGGGCCTCGCCGACGCGGCGCGGGCGACGCATCCGGCCCTCGACGTGCGCTTCGCGGGCGCGTTCCTCACCGCGCCGGGCGGCTACCCGTCGGACCGCGCGTGGGCGCCGCCCTGTCTCTTCTCCACATCTGACGCTGCCGACGAGCTGACGT
>NZ_JBXAPA010000004.1:221867-252011 GCF_058803545.1 Agrococcus sp. GW821-FHT14H11 | reverse complement strand
CTCGCGACGCGCTGCCCGCGGCGATCGCGGCGGCGGCGCGGCGGGCGCGGCGACGCTGGAGGCACGCCCGCGACCTGCCGCTGGGCGACGCCCGCGATCACGCCCTGCACGAGCTGCGCAAGGCGGTGAAGCGCCTGCGCTACGCGGCCGAGCTGAGCGCTCCCGCGCTCGGCGACGACGCCGCGCGGCTGACGGAAGCGGCCGCGGCGCTGCAGGGACTGCTGGGCGAGCACCAGGACTCGGTGGTGACCCGTGGCGTGCTCCTCGAGCTCGCCGACGAGCCCGGGCTGCACGCCGACGACGGCTTCGGCCTCGGGTGGCTCGCGCGCGAGCAGCAGGTGCGTGCCGAAGCGCTCGAGCCGCACATCGCGGACGCCTGGCACTCCGTGCGGCAGGCCGCCAAGCGCGTCGCCGGCCGAGGCTCCGGCGCAACACCCGGGTAGCCGTCGTGGCGCTCGGCACCGGTGACGGAACAGACGCACACCGGTCGTCGACGGCGCGCGGCACCCGGCGTATCGTGCGGAGCATCACCGTGCGATGCAGACGGGAGGTCGCCGTGACGACGCCCGAGCTCGTGGAGCGCGACCTCGTGCTCGACGAGCTCTCCGATGCGCTGGCCGCCGCCTCGCGCGGACACGGTCGCATGGTGCTGCTCGAGGGCGACGCCGGGGTCGGGAAGACCGCGGTTGCGGCAGCCGTCGCCGCGCGGGCGTCGAGCGGCGTGCAGCGGCTCGTCGGCTCGTGCGACCCGCTCACGACGCCGCAGTCGCTGGGACCGCTGCTCGACATGGTCGAGCAGTCGCCCCGCCTCGCGAGCGCCGCGCGCGGCACGCGGCACGAGCTCTTCAGCGCGCTGCTGCGCGAACTCAGCGCCAGGCAGACGCTCGCGATCATCGAGGACGTGCACTGGGCCGACGCCGCGACGGCCGACCTGCTCGTGCACCTCGGTCGCCGGGTGACCGGCACCAGGGCGCTCGTGCTGGTGACGCTGCGCGCACAGGACCTCGCGTCCGACCACCCGGCGCGCATCGCCATCGACGGGCTCGCGACGCAGCGCGGGGTCGTGCGGCGCACGCTCGAGCCGCTCAGCGTGAGCGGCGTGGCCCGCCTCGTGGACGGCCGCGCGATCGACGTCGAGCAGCTGCACGCGCGCACGGGCGGCAATCCCTTCTTCGTCACCGAGGTGCTCGCCGCGCCCGGCTGGGCAGTGCCGCCGACGGTGGCGGATGCGGTGCGCGCGCGGGCGCGCCGGCTGCCGGTCGCTGCGCGCGCCGTGCTCGACACCGCGGCGGTCGAGGCGGCCTCGGCGAGCCTCCAGCACCTCATCGCGCTCGGGCACGCACCGGCCGACGTGGACGCTGCGATCGCCAGCGGCATGCTCGTGCATGCGGCTGGGCGCGTCGGCTTCCGCCACGAGCTCGCCCGGCTCGGGGTGCTCGGCGACCTGGCACCGGCGGCGCGCGCCGAGCGGCACCGTGCGTGGCTGCGGCTGCTGGAGCACGCTGCCCAGCACGAGGCCGATGCAGCCCGCTTCGCGGCCCACGCGCGGGGAGCCGCCGACCGAGCCGCGACCGTGGTGTGGTCGAGGCGCGCGGCCGCCTACGCCGCCGGCCACGGCACGCACCGCGAGGCCGCCTCCCACCTCGAGGCGGCGCTCGCCGCGGGGGATGCGCTCGAGCCGGCCGAACGGGCGACGTTGCTGTCGGCGCTCGCCGCGGAGCACTCGCTGATCGACCGGCGCGGCGATGCGGTGGCGGCGAGCGAGGCCGCGCTGCGCCTGCGGATGCAGCTCGGCGATCACGAGGCGACGCTCGTCGCGCGCGCCGAGCTCGCGCGGGCGAAGTGGGGGCTCGGCGACGGCGCCGTCGCGCGCGCGCTCATGGCCGAGGCGGTCGCAGAGGCCGACCGGCTCGCGTCGCCCGCGATGTCGCCGACGACGGCGCGCGCCGTGGCGTTCGTGCACGCCTGGGCGGGCTACCTGGCGATGCTCGCCCGCGATGACGCAGCGGCACGGCGGTGGGCGACGAGCGCCGTGCGGATCGCACGCGCGCACCGCCTCGACGACGTGCTGGTGGTGGCCCTGAACGCGCTCGGCTCGACGATGATCGTCGGAGGCCACGACCTCGCCGGCGTCCAGCGGCTCGAGGAGGCGCGCGAGCTCGCGAGCGCGCTGGGGGCGGAGGGCGCGGAGGCCGACGCGCTCGTGAACCTCGGATCCGCGCTGGGCGAGGTGCGAGAGTACGCCCTCGCCGGCCCGTGCCTCGAGCGGGCGAACGCATTCGCGCAGGCGCGCGACCTCGACGCGGCGGCGCACTATGTGACCGCCTGGCTCGCTCGCGTGCGCTTCGAGCAGGGGCACTGGGGCGAAGCCGAAGCGCTGCTCACCGCCCTGGACCTCGAGCACCAGGGGTCGCCGATCAGCGCGATCGTGGGCCTCACGGTGCTCGGCGGGTTGCGGTGCCGCCGGGGCGAGCCCGTGGGCGATGCCCTCGAGCGCGCCTGGCAGCTCGCGCAGCGCACCGGCGACCTGCAGCGGCTGTGGCCGGTCGTCGCCGCCCGGGCGGAGGCCGTCTGGCTCCTCGGCGCTGCCGCCCCCGACCCGAGCCTGCTCGGCGACCTGGGAGCAGCCCTCGCGATGGCTGAGGAGCGAGGCCTCGAGTGGGCGCGGGACGAGCTGCGGCTCTGGCTGGCGCGGCTCGACGCCGGCGGCGCCTCCTGCGAGCGCGCCGCGCGCCGCGACGGCGGCACGGCGTTCGCGCTCGCGCTCGCGGGTTCGCACGCGACGGCCGCCGAGGCCTGGCGCGCCCTCGGCTGCCCCTACGAGCAGGCGGAGGCGCTGGCCGAGGCGGGGGACGAGGCTTCGCTGCGGCACGCGCTGGCGTTGCTCCAGCAGCTCGGCGGCGTGCCGCTGGCCGCGCGCGCACGTCGACGGCTGCGCGCTCAGGGCGCCACCGCGGTGCCGCTCGGTCCGCGTCCAGCGGCCAGGACCCATCCGTCAGGTCTCACCGCACGCCAGCTCGACGTGCTCGAGCTCGTCGCCGCTGGCTGCACCGATCGCCAGATCGCCGAGCGCCTCTTCCTCTCGGCGAAGACCGTCGGCCACCACGTCAGCGGCATCCTGGCCGCGCTCGGGGTCGACGGCCGCACCGCCGCGACTCGCCTCGCTGTGGAGCGGGCTTGGGTCGGGGACGACCGGTCGGCGAAGATGGGGAACCCTCCCCAAGCGGGGGCCCACGCAGCTCCCTAGCGTCGGGCGTGCCGGCGATCCGCGCCGGCCCGAACGAGGAGGCAACGATGCCGCTCTTCATGGATGTCCACCACGACGTGCCGGAGGGCACCGACGCGCAGGCGGTCGCCGACGCGCACATGGCGGACGTGCGCACGCAGGACGCCTACGGCGCGAAGTACATCAACTACTGGTTCGACGCCGACGCGCGGAAGATCTTCTGCCTCGTCGAGGCGCCGGATGCGGAGGCCGCGAACGCGGTGCACCGCGAGGCGCACGGACTCGTCGCGCAGGAGATCCACCCAGTAGTGCAGGGATGATCTGGGCTGCCCCGTGCTGCTGCGGTCTGCATGGGATGCCGCGCACGACGACCCGCCGATCCTGTTCGGGCGCGAGATGCACCCCGTGTCGATCCCGACGATCCCGGAGCTCTCCGCGATGCACGCGTGGGTCTGGAAGCACAGCCCCCGCGGGCATGTTCGCCGACGTCAACCCGACGGCGAGCTGCGAGCGCTGAGGACCGCACGGTTGCCGATCCGGGGCGGATGCGTCAGCGCGGCTGCTCCGGATGGGTCCCCACGTCGGCGGCGTCGGCGTCGGCATCGAAGGCGCGCGGCAGCGCGGTGGTCGTGCCCGACAGCTGATCGAGCAGCGGCATCCGCGGCGCTCAGCCGAGCGCGACGACCTCCACCTCGGCGTCGCCGGTGCGGTACCGCACCGGCATGCCGGGGTGCGCGAGGGCGAACCAGAAGGTGCTCGTGCCCGCGTCGCCCCGCACCTCGTAGCGCAGGCACTCGAGCTCGCCGACGGCGAGGCGGATGCGCTCGGTCGCGACCGACGTCGCATCGGCCGGGAACGCGGCGTGGCCCTGCAGCTCGCGCCACGTCGCGCGGCGGCGCCGCACCTGCCCCCTCAGCCGGCCCGACGCATCCGTCGTCACCGTCGTGCACGTGCAGCCGTCGGCATCGCCCTCCTCGAAGCCCGACCGGTGGAAGGCGACCTCGCCGGCGCGCTCGGTGCGCGAGAGCACCCACCGGCCGTCGGGGCAGCCGGCGCGGATCTCGGCGGCGGTGAACGGCGTCGGCGCGAGGCCGGGCCCGAGCACGTGCGGGTCGCTCATGCCCGCAGCTCGGCGTCGACGGCCTTCGCGAGCGCGCCGATCACGGGCCACGCGCCCTCGGAGCTGTTGCCGAGCACGCTGACCGTCGTCCGCGCCGCGATGAGGTGGGTCGAGCGGAACGAGGCGCCCGCGTCGTAGCCCTCGAGCACGAGGGCCGGATGCGTCGCGTGCAGCCAGAGGCCCATCCCGGAGCGCAGTC
The DNA here is from genome assembly GCF_058803545.1 of Agrococcus sp. GW821-FHT14H11. NCBI lineage: Bacteria > Bacillati > Actinomycetota > Actinomycetes > Micrococcales > Microbacteriaceae > Agrococcus > Agrococcus sp. GW821-FHT14H11. Next base: position 247,466 of record NZ_JBXAPA010000004.1, on the reverse strand, counting down.
CCTCGTCGGGCACGTCGTGGCGCGGCCGCATCATCGCGTCGACCGTCGCGCGCGAGACGATGCGCCCGTCGAGCAGCGCGAGCCAGAAGCGGTGCAGGTCGGCGGCGGTCGTGAACGCGCCGCCGTCGCCGTTGCCGAGCACCGGCAGGTGCAGCGTGTTGACGAGGTCGCCCTCGTCGTCGAGGTAGCCGAGCGCCGCGTCGGCGGGGAGCGCGTTGAGCGGCAGGAACCCGGTCGAGGCGAGCCCGGCCGGCTCGAGCACGAGGCGGCGCACCGCCTGGTGGTAGGTCTCGCCGGTCGCCCGCTCGAGCAGCACGGCGAGCACCATGTAGCCGCCGTTGCAGTACGCGAACCGCTCCCCCGGCGCGAACGCCTGCGGGTGCCCGTCGAGCACCGGCAGGAACGCCTCCGCGGTGGTCAGCCGGTGCACGGGCACGCTCAGCACGAAGTCCGAGACCTCCCACTCGGCCTCCTCGTCGAGGTAGTCGCCGATGCCGGAGGTGTGGGTGAGCAGGTGCTCGATCGTGACGGCGGCGTCGACGAGCGGCAGGTCGTCGCCGAGCAGCGCGCGCACCGGCTGGTCGAGCCGCAGCGCGCCCTGCTCGACGAGCCGCAGCACCGCGAGGGCGGTGAACGACTTGCTGCCGCTCGCGATCGCGATGCGCGCCTCGGGGATCATCGGCACGCCGTGCGCCCGGTGCAGGAAGCCCTCGCAGCGCTCGAGCGTGCGCCGCTCGCCCTCGTCGATCGTCACGACGCCGGTGAAGGCGCGCTTGGCGACGGCCTCGTCGAGCGCCTGCCGATCGAAGCGCATGGCTGCCTCCGCGGGTGCTGGTCACCTGGATGCTACGCCGCGATCGTCGAGCCTGCGCCCCTCGACCCTCCACTCCCGCGCGATGCCGAGACGGTCGAGGAACGCGGCGTCGTGGCTCACCACCACGAGCGCTCCCTCGTAGGCCGCGAGCGCCTCCACGAGCCGGTCGACGCTGTCGAGGTCGAGCGAGTTGGTCGGCTCGTCGAGCAGCAGCAGCTGCGGCGCCGGGTCGGCGAGCAGCAGCCGCGCGAGCGCGAGCCGGAACCGCTCCCCGCCCGAGAGCTCGCGCACCCGCTGCTCGCCGCGGTCGCCGCGGAACAGGAAGCGCGCGAGCTGCGCCCGCACCTCGAGCGGCGACCGGCTCGGCGCCGTCTCGCGCACGGCGTCGACGAGCGTCGCGTCCTCGTCCGGGAAGCGGATGCGCTGCGGCAGCATCGCGGTCTCGCGGATGCGGTGGGTCACCTCGGCGACGGGCGCGGGCCGGCCGTCGGCCCGGGAGGCCGCCGTGCCGGCGATCGCGTCGAGCAGCGTCGTCTTGCCCGCCCCGTTGGCGCCCGTGAGGGCGATGCGCTCGGGCCCGCGCACCGCGACCGCCTCGCCGCCGGGCAGCCGCAGGGCGAGCACGTCGCGCCCCGCGGGCACGCGCGTGCCGGGCAGCGCGATGCGGATGGTGCGGTCGTCGCGCACGCGCGCCTCCGCCGCCTCGAGCGCCGAGGCGGCGGTCGACTCGCGCCCCTCGTGCAGCGCCTTCGAGCGCGCGGTCGTGCGCTCGGCCTTCCGCTGCAGGCCGCCGGCGACGATCTTCGGCATGCCGCCGGCGAGGAACGCGCGCCGCCCCGCGGCCTGTGACCGCGAGCGCCGCTCGGCCGCCTCGATGCGCTCGCGCCGCTCGCGGCGCAGCAGCTGCTCGGCGTCGCGCACGTCCTGCGCGGCCGCCGCCTGCTCCGCCTCGAGCGCTGCCCGGTAGGCCGAGTGCGGCCCGTCGAACGTGCGCAGCCACGAGCCGGTGCCCGGTCCGGGCGCATGCAGCTCGGCGATGCGGTCGACCCGCTCGAGCAGCGCGACGTCGTGGCTGACGACCACGAGCGAGCCGCGCCACGCGCCGACCGCGTCGTGGAGCCGCGCGCGGGCGTCGGCGTCGAGGTCGTTCGTCGGCTCGTCGAGCAGCGCGATGTCGGCGCGCTGCAGCCGGATCGCGGCGAGCCCGACGAGCACCGCCTCGCCGCCGGAGAGCGTCGCGATCGGGCGGCGCAGCAGGTCGGCGTCGCCGGCGAGGCCGAGGGCGGCGAGCTCCGAGAGCGCCTCCGCCTCGATGCCCCAGCGGTCGCCGACCTCGTCGAAGCGGTGCGGGGCGACGTCGCCCGACTCGATGGCCGCGATCGCGTCGAGCACGCCCGCGATGCCGAGCGCATCCGCCACCGTGCCGGGCCCGAGGGCCAGCTGCTGCGGCAGCGCGGCCACGGTGCCGTGCACGACGATGTCGCCTGCGGCGGGCGAGAGCGAGCCGGCGATGAGGCGCAGCAGCGTGGACTTGCCGGCGCCGTTCATGCCGACGAGGCCGGTGCGCCCGTGGCCGAGCGCGCTGGAGACGCCGTCGAGCACGGGCGTGCCGTCGGGCCACTGGAACGAGACGCGCGAGAGCGCGATGACAGGGTGTGCCAAGAGGGATCCTCCGAGAGCGGGGAGCGCTGACGGATGGGTCGACGATGCGTGGTCGTCGGGTCAGCGCCGGGTCGCGGCTCCGTGGATCTCGGTCATCGTGGCTCCTGGGGGTGCGGAGGGCGTCGGCGCTGACACCGCCGACGACTGCTCGAGCGACGGTACACGCCCGTCGGGGTGCGCGCCAGCGCCCCGTGGCGTCGCGCGTGAGGGCGGATGCGTCAGCGCGGCGCCTCGGCGTCGGTCACGTCGGCGACCTGCGCGCCCAGGTGCGCGACGAGCGCGTCGCCGTCGACCGTCGCCGCGACCCCGTGGTCGCCGCCGCCGATGGAGACGCGGTGGCCGAGCACGCGCTCGTCGGCGACGACGGGCAGCGGCCGCGCCGTGCCGAACGGGGTGATCGTGCCGCGGCGGAACCCCGTCACCGCGAACGCCGCCTCGGCGTCGGGCATCGACAGCCGGCTGACGCCGAGCACCTCGCGCAGCTTCGGCCACGCGATCGTGCGGTCGCCGGGCACGAGCACGAGCAGGTGATCGCCCTCGCCGCGGCGCACGACCATCGTCTTGATGACCTCGGCGGGGGTCACACCGCGAGCCTCGGCGGCCTCGGCGAGCGAGGCGACGCGCCCGTGCCGGGTGATCTCGTGCTCGAGGCCGGAGGCGGCGAGCGCCTCGAGCGCGGGGTTCGTGTCGCGGGCGTGCTCGCTCATGCGCCCACGCTACGCCGAACGCGACCCGTTCCACCCTCGAGGACCCGTTCCACCCGGGAGGACCCGGTGCACCGGGTCCCGTTCGGTCGAAGGGGTCCCTCTGCGGGGGGAACGGAGCGTGCGGGGGATCAGTGCGGGGCGGCGCCGACCTCAGCGGCCCGCGGCCGCCACGAGCGCCGCGACGAGCGCCTGCGCGTTCGGCCGCTGCGCGATGCCCGCGACCCGCAGGCCGTGCTTGCGGCAGTCCTCGCCCGTCTGGTCGCCGATGGCGATGATGCGCGTGTCGCCAGCGAGCCCGAGCCGCGCGACCTGCTTCGCGACCGAGCCCGAGGTGACGAGCACCGCGTCGATCGGCGTCTCGGCCGGCTCGACGGCGGTCAGCACGGCATCGGCGCCGTCCTCCCCCGCCGCCTGCAGCTCCTCCTGCTGCCGCGTCGCATCCGCGCCGACCACCGGGATCGCGCCCGTCTGCGTCGAGACCGCCTCGGCGAGCGCGTCGCCCGACTCGAACACCGGCACCGTGCGGTACGCGACGACCTCGGTCACCTGCATGCCGTGGCGCCGCAGCCCGTCGGCGATCGTCGGCCGCGCGTCGAGCGCGTGCGGCCAGAGCACCCGCCCCTCGCGGATGGGCCACTCGTCGACGAGCCCGGCCGCCGACTGCTTCGTGGGGATGAACGCGACCGGCACGCCGCGCTCCCGCAGCGATGCGGCCGTCACCGCGCCGACGGCGGCGACGTGCACCGAGACCGGCACGCGCGGCAGCACCCGCACGGTCGACTGGCTCGTGACGACGAGCCAGTCGAAGCGGCCCTCGGCGAGCTGCGCGAGGATGCGCTGCAGGTGCTCCTGGTCCTCGGCCGGCTCGATCGTGACGAGCGGCAGGATCAGCGGCTCGAAGCCCGCGTCGGTGACGAGCCGGGCGACCTCGTCGCCCCAGCTGCCGCCACGGGGGATCAGGACGCGCATGGCTTCCTCCCTGGGTCGGTGCCGAGCAGTCTCGCAGAGGCGGCGGATGCGGCGCGCCCGACCACCCGCGCGCCGCCCGATCCGCCGGGGTCTCAGCCCTCGGTGCGCGCCTCGTGCACGAGATCGGCGGCGCCGGCCTCGAGCAGCTCGGCGACCGCCCGCTCGGCCACGTCGCGCGCGCCCTCCGCGAGGTCGGCGGGCGCCGTCGAGTCGAGCGTGCAGGCGTGGGATGCGCCGAGGCGGCGGGAGCCGTCGGTCGCGTACGCGATCGCGGTGAGGAAGAGCATCCCGTCGGCGACCTCGGCGTGCGCGGCCACCGGTGCCGCGCATCCGGCCTCGAGGCCCGCGAGCACGCGCCGCTCGGCGTCGGCCGCGGCCCGGGTGGGGCCGTGGTCGGTCTTCGCGACCGCGGCGCGGCTCGCGCCGTCGCCGTCGCGGATCTCGACGGCGAGCGCGCCCTGCGCGGGCGCGGTCGGGAAGTCGACGAGGTCGAGCAGCTCGGTCGCGCTGCCGTCGAGCCCGAGGCGCTTGAGGCCCGCGAGCGCGAGCACGACCGCGTCGAGGTCGGCGTCGTCGCCCTGCGCCCGCGCGAGGCGCGTTGGCACGTTGCCGCGGATGTCGACGACCTCGATGTCGGGGCGCGCGAGGCGCAGCTGGGCTGCGCGCCGCGGCGACCCGGTGCCGACCTTCGCGCCCTCGGGGAGCCCCGCGAGCGTGAGACCGTCGCGGGCGCACAGCGCGTCGCGGGGATCCTCGCGCTTCGCGACCGCGGCGAGCTCGATGCCGGCGGCGGGCGCCGTCGGGAGGTCCTTCATCGAGTGCACCGCGACGTCGACGCGGCCCTCGAGCAGGGCATCCCGCAGCGCCGAGACGAACACGCCCGTGCCGCCCAGCTGCGACAGCGAGGTGCGGTCGACGTCGCCCTTCGTCGTGATCTCGACGATCTCGACGTCGCCCGCGAAGCGCGCGGCGAGCGCCTTGGTCTGCGCCATCGCGAGCGCCGAGCCGCGCGTGCCGACGCGCAGCGTCACGGCTGCAGCCCGGCGATCGCGGGCCGGAAGCCGAGCCGCGGGTTCTCGCAGCAGCCCGGCCGGCACACGTCGTACCAGGTGTGGATCGAGGTGACCGCCTTGCGCTCGGCGACCGGCCGCCCCTCGAGCCGCTCCTGCACGAGGTCGACGAGCGCGCCCACGTACTGCGGGTCGACGCCCGGCGTCGGCGCGCGGCGCACCCACAGGCCCCGCTCGGTGGCCGTCTCGATGGCCTCCTCGTCGAGGTCCCACATGACCTCCATGTGGTCGCTCACGAAGCCGAGCGGCACGATCACGACCGCCTTGCGGCCGCCGTCGCCGACCGGGAGCTCGTCGATCGCGTCGTTGATGTCGGGCTCGAGCCACGGCTGCGAGGCGGGCCCGGAGCGCGACTGGTAGACGAGCTGCCAGGCGACGCCCGGCGCCGCCTCGCCCATGACCCACTCCGCGGCGGCGAGGTGCTGCGCCTCGTAGCCGCCGCCCGGACCCCACTCGTGCAGGTCGGGCGCGCCCGAGCGCTCCGCGTCGGCGGTGGGGATGCTGTGGGTCGCGAAGAGCACCTCGACGTCGCCGTCGGCGAAGCCCGCCTCGCGCGCCTCGGCGACCGTCGCGCGCACGCCGTCGACGAACGGCGCGAGGAAGCCCGGGTGGTTGAAGAACTGGCGCACCTTGTCGATCTGCATCGACGCCTGCAGCCCGGTCGCCTCGAGCGCGTCGGCCCAGTCCTCGCGGTACTGCCGGCACGACGAGTAGGAGGAGTAGGCCGAGGTGGGGATGGCGAGCAGCCGCGTCGCGCCCGCGTCGGCGGCCTGCTGCAGCGCCTCGTCGAGGTACGGCGCCCAGTTGCGGTTGCCCCAGTAGACGGGCAGGTCGACGCCGGCCTCGGCGAGCGCGCCCTCGAGCGCGGCCTTCAGGTCGCGGTTCTGCTGGTTGATGGGGCTGACGCCGCCGAAGTGGCGGTAGTGGGTCGCCACCTCCTCGAGCCGCTCGTCGGGGATGCCGCGGCCGCGGGTGACGTTGCGCAGGAACGGCAGCACGTCGTCCTGCCCCTCCGGCCCGCCGAAGCCCGACAGCAGGATGCCGTCGTACGCGACCGGCTCCTCCACGTGCTCGGGGCCCGGCTGGGCGGCCGGCGTCGCGCTCGCGACGGCCGCTCCCGGCTCCAGGTGCACGGCCGTCGCCGCCGGCGCCTTGGTCTCGCGCCGGGCCGCCTGCTGCTCCGCCTGCTGCTGCTCGGGCTGCTGCTGCATCCCGCCGCAGCACCCGCCGCCGCAGCATCCGCCCTGGGGCGCATCCGTCATCTCGCTCATGCGAGCACCTCCTCGATCTCGTCGACCGCGATCCTGCGGCCCGTGAAGAACGGCACCTCGTCGCGCACGTGCAGCCGCGCCTCGACGGCGCGCAGCTCGCGCATCATGTCGACGAGCTCGACGAGCTCGTCGGACTCGAGCGGCAGGATCCACTCGTAGTCGCCCAGCGCGAACGCCGAGACGGTGTTCGCGAGCACGCCGCGGTAGGCGGCGCCCGCGCGGCCGTGCTCGGCGAGCATGCGGCTGCGGTCCTCGGCCGGCAGCAGGTACCAGTCGTAGGAGCGGTTGAACGGGTAGACGGTCACCCAGCGCTTGGGCGCGATCCCGCGCATGAACCCGGGCACGTGCTGCTTGTTGAACTCGGCGTCGCGGTGCACGCCCATGGCGCTCCACACCAGCGTCGTGCCGGCGAGCTCGCGCGAGCGGCGCACGCGGCGCATCGCCGCCTGCAGCGCCTCGGGGCGCGTGCCGGCGGTGCCGTGCAGCCAGACCATGACGTCGGCGTCGGCGCGCATGCCGGAGACGTCGTAGATGCCGCGGGCGATGATGCCCTCGGCCTCGAGCGCGGCGAGCTCCTTCTCGAGCGGCGCGCGGCCGCCGTTCGCGGCCGGGCCGCCGCGGCGGTGCACGCTCCAGATGGTGAAGCCGTCGTCCTGCGCCTCGGCCTGCCCGTGCTCGTCGGGCTGCTCGTGGTGGGCGTGCTCGTGCTCGCTCATGCCTCTCCTCGGTCGTGTGCGGTCGCGGTGTCGTCGGCCGCGGCGCCGGGGGCGCCCGCGGTGTCGTTCGGGGCGGATGCGCCGGCGGATGCCCGCGCGTCGTCGCCGTCGGGCGCGGGGCCGGCGGCCCCCTCCTCGGGGGCGACGTCGTCGGTCCAGGGCCTCCCGGGCTCGACGAAGCGCTCCCGCCGGATGCCGAGCGCGGCGGCGCGGGCGTCGGGCACGACCTGCGCGAGGCCCGTGCCGGCGACGGCGGCGCCGACGACGAGCAGCTGCTCGTGCGCGGCCGCGGCCGCGCGGATCGCCCGCTGCCGGGCGGCCGCGCCGACGACGCTCGCCGGCTGGCCCTGCTGCCAGCGCACGCGCGCGGCGGCGACGGGCTCGGGCAGCTCGCGGCCGAGGATCGCGCGCGCGTCGGCGAGCGCGAGCGCGACGGCCGCCGCGTCGTCGAGGCCCTCGGTCGCGGGCGGGGTGCGGCCGGAGCCGTAGCTGAGGCGCACGACCTCGCGGCCGCCGGCGGCCTCGCGCAGCCACGGCCACTTGGCGCTCGAGTGGGTCATCGCCTTCGCCCGCACCGCGGGCGCGTCGCCGGCGACGAGCACGCCCGTGCCGCGCGGGTCGCCCTCGATCGCGCCGGCGGGCAGCACGAGCGTGACGAGCTCGACGGTCACGCCGCCCGCGTCGGCGGCGAGCCCGGCGAAGCCGTCGACGCCGGCGAGCACGCGCAGCGCCTCGGCCTCGGGGAGCGCGACGACCAGCGACGACGCGTCGAAGCCGCCCGCATCCGTCTGCACGGTCCAGCCGGTGCCGGTCGGCTCGGCGGCGAGCACGCGCACGCCCGTGCGCAGCTCGGCGCGGTGCTCGCGCGCCCGCTCGGCGAGCGCGGCGGTGAGGCGGTGGATGCCGCCGCGGATGCCCTGCACGGCGCTGCCCGGACGGCTCGCGTTGCTCGGGGCGGCGTCGCCGCGCGCGACCGCGGCGGCGCGCTCCTCGAGCACGACCGCCACGGCGCCCGAGAGCGATCCGGCCTGCGTGAGCGCGTTGTTGAGGCCCGGCGCCACCGTCGCGACGTCGAGCAGGTCGGGATCGGCCGAGTAGACGCCGCCGGCGAGCGGGCCGACCAGCCGGTCGAGGGCCTTCCTCCCCATGCGGCGGCGCACGAGCGGGCCGAGCGCGTCGTCCTTGCCGATGCGCAGCACCGGCATGAGGCGGTCGAGGTAGGCGCGCACGGCGCCGCCCCAGCCGAGCACGTCGATGACGTCGCGCGCGAGCGGCGACGAGGGGATGCCGAGCAGCGTGTGCTTCGGCAGCGGCACGGCGCGGTCGGCGAGCTGCAGCCAGGCGCCGGCCGGGTTGGGGCTCACGATGTCGTCGCCGAGGCCCAGCTCGCGCGCGAGCTCGGCGACCGCGCCGCCGCGGGTCGCGAACGACTCCGCGCCCGCGTCGAGCGCGAGGCCGTCGACCTCGATCGGGCTCGCGACGCCTCCGAGGCGGTCGGAGGCCTCGAGCACGAGCACCCGGTAGCCGCGGGCGGCCAGCTCGTGCGCGACCGTGAGGCCCGCGACGCCCGCGCCGGCCACGATCGTGTCCCAGCGCTCGGCGCCCGCGCCGCCGGGCGCATCCGCACCCCCGGCGGGCGCGACGCCGGCCTCGGGGCCGGGCTCAGCCCCGGTCACGTCGGTCACCGCGCATGCACCGCCTGCACGATGCGGGTCAGCACCGCGGGGTCGGCCGTCGGCGGCACGCCGTGGCCGAGGTTGAACACGTGCGCGCGGGCGACGGAGCCGGCGATGAGCACGTGGTCGATCGCGGCCTCGACGATCTCCCACGGAGCGCCGAGCACCGCCGGGTCGAGGTTGCCCTGCACGGTCACGTCGGCGTCGATGCGCTCGAGCGCCTGGTCGAGCGGCACGCGCCAGTCGACGCCGATGCAGTCGACGTCGAGGTCCATCGCGCCGTAGAGCTCGCCCGCCCCGACGCCGAAGTGCACGAGCGGCACGCGGCGGCCGGATGCGTCGGTCAGGTGGCGCACGGCGTCGAGCGCGAGGCGCGAGGCGGGAGCGACGTGCTCGCGGTACTGCTCGAGCGGCAGCGAGCCCGCCCACGAGTCGAACAGCTGCGCGGCGCTCGCGCCCTGCTCGACCTGCGCGCGCAGGAAGCGGCCCGTGACGTCGGCCGCCCAGCGGGTCAGGGCGTCCCACGCGTCGGGGTGGGAGCGCATGAGGGTGCGCGCCTCGAGGTGGTCCTTCGACGGGCGGCCGGCGACGAGGTAGGCGGCGAGCGTGAAGGGGGCGCCCGCGAAGCCGATGAGCGGGGTCGTGCCGTCGCCGATCTCGGCGAGCCCCGCGATCGTCTGGCGCACGCCCTCGCGGATCGGCTCGAGCGCCTCGTCGAGGCGGGCCGGGTCGAGCGCGACGAGGCGCTCGACGTCGGCGGGGGTGCGCACGGGCTCGGCGACGACCGGACCGACGCCGGGCTCGATCGTCACGTCGACGCCGACGAGGCGCAGCGGCACCATGATGTCGCTGAAGAAGATGGCCGCGTCGACGCCGTGGCGGCGCACCGGCTGCAGCGTGATCTCGCTCGCGAGCACCGGGTCGAGGCACGTGTCGAGCATGTCGCGGCCCTGGCGCAGCGACCGGTACTCGGGCAGCGAGCGCCCCGCCTGCCGCATGAACCACACGGGCGTGACCTCCGGGCGGTCGCCGCGGTAGGCGCGCACCAGGCCGGAGGCTCCGGTGCGGGTGTTGAGCGGGTGGGTCTCGGGCAGCGCAGGCATCGCATCCATTGTCCCACCTCCGCGCTGGGGGCGCTCGCCCGCCGCCGACGGGGCGGGCTGGGGGACGCGGTAGGATGGTCGGGTGCTCATCTGCCTGACGGCGAGTCACAAGAACGCCGACTTCACAGCCCTCGAGGCCCTGTCGTCGGCAGACGCCGCGCAGCTGCCCACCTCCTTCGCCTCGCACCCGTCGATCGACGGCGCGATCGTCGTCTCCACCTGCAACCGCTTCGAGGTGTACCTCGACGTCGACGCCGACCGGGACGAGGCGCCGGGCATCGCGCAGACGGCCGCGACGGATGCGCTCGGGTTCCACCATCCCGAGACCCTCGAGCCGCTCGTCGAGGGCCGCGCCGCCGAGCACCTGTTCGCCGTCGCCGCCGGCCTCGAGTCGGTCGTCGTCGGCGAGGGCGAGATCGCCGGCCAGGTGCGCCGCGCGCTGCAGTCGGCGCAGGACGCCGGCACGACCTCCCCGAGCCTCGAGCGCCTCTTCCAGCGCGCGTCCGAGACGCAGCGCGGCATCAAGAACCGCACCGGCATCGGCGAGGCCGGCCGCTCGATCGTGCGCCTCGCCCTCGACCTCGCGAGCGCCCGCGTCGACTTCACCGGCGCGCGCGTGCTGCTCGTCGGCACCGGCCGCTTCGCGGGCGTCTCGCTCGCCGAGCTGCGCCGCCGCGGCGCCCAGCACATCGAGGTCTGGAGCCCCTCCGACCGCGGCGCCGGCTTCGCCCGCAGCCACGCGATCGGCTACGTCGACCCGCGCGACGCCGCGCTCGCCGCCGCGACGGCCGACGTCATCGTCACGTGCGCGAGCGCCGACCACCACGTGGTCGACGCCGCGCTGCTCCGGGCCGGCCGCGAGCGGCTCGCCGCGACCCACGCCTTCCCCGGCTCCGCCGTGCAGCCGCACGACGCCTCCACCTGCCCCGTCGCGCTCGACCCGACCGCCGAGGGCTGCCCGCTCCACGCGGGCCCCGGCGCCGAGTGCCCGGTCGACCACGGCCGCGCCTCGCAGCTCGTGATCGACATGGGCATGCCCCGCAACGTCGACCCCGACGTCGCGACCGTGCACGGCGTCGAGGTGCTCGACCTCGAGACGATCCGCCTGCACGCGCCGCTCGAGCACCTCACCGCCACCGAGGACGCCCGCCACCTCGTGCGGAAGGCCGCCGCGCGCTTCGAGCGCGGCACCGCCGAGCGGCAGCTCGGCCCCGCGATCGCGGCGCTGCGCGAGCACGTGCAGCGCGCGATGGACGCCGAGCTCGCCCGCATCGCCAAGCGCGGCACCGAGGAGGAGCGGCGCCTCGCCGAGCAGGCGCTGCGCCACTTCGCGGGCGTGCTGCTGCACAAGCCCACCGTGCGGGCTCGCGAGCTCGCCGCCGAGGGCAGGCACGACGACTTCCTCGCCGCGATCCAGGCGCTGTACGGCATCGACGACGTCGCGTGAGCGGTGGAGCTGGGAGGAGAGGCCCTTTCGGGCCTCTCCTGCGGCCCCAGCTCCGGGCCCCGTCCCGGGGCCCGGGCCCGCGCGACAGCCACACGTGACCGAACCCTTCGAGTCCGGCGGCGAGCCGGCCTCCGGCGCGCACGGCATCCTGCCCGCGACGCCCATCACCGGGCCCGTCGAGACCGTCGACAGCCCTGCACGACGCCGGCGCTTCGTCGACCTCGCGCCGCTCCGCGCCTCACCCGCCTTCGCCAGGCTCTGGATCGGCAACGCGATCAGCGGCATCGGCGCGCAGATGACGGTCGTCGCCGTCGGCCTGCAGATCTTCGACATGACCGCGAGCACGATGATGGTCGCCCTCGTCGGCGGCATCGCGCTGCTGCCCATGGTCGTCGCAGGCCTCTGGGGCGGCATGCTCGCCGACGCCTTCGACCGGCGCGCCCTGCTCATCGCCTCGAGCCTCACCGGCTGGGCCGCGGTGCTCGGCCTCGTCGCGCTCTCGACGTGGGATGCCGCGCTCGTCGCCGAGGGCGGCCGCGCACCGGTGTGGCCGTTCTACGTGCTCACGACGATCAACACCGTCGCCGCGACCATCTCGGGGGCGACGCGCAGCGCCGTCACCCCGCGCATCCTGCCCGCCCACCTCCTCTCGCGCGCGGCCGCGCTCAACGGCATCGCGATGGGCACCATGCTCACGCTGGGCCCCGCGGCCGCCGGCGTGCTCGTCGCGACCGTCGGCCTGCCGATCACGTTCGCGATCGACGCGGCGCTCTTCACCGCCGGCTTCCTCGGCGTGCTCGGCCTGCCGCGCCTGCCCCCGCTCGGCGCGGTCGCGAAGCCGGGCCTCGCGTCGCTGCGCGACGGCTACCGCTTCCTGCGCCAGGCGCGCAACATCCGCATGTCGTTCGTCGTCGACATCATCGCGATGACGTTCGGCCGGCCCTACGCGCTGCTGCCCGCGATCGGCGCCGTCGCCATCGGCGGCGGCCCCGTCACGGTCGGCGCCCTCACCGCCGCGGCCGCCATGGGCACGCTGCTCGCGAGCCTCTTCTCGGGCCCGGTCGCGCACATCCACCGCCACGGCGTCGCGGTCGCGCGGGCCATCGCCGTCTACGGCGCGTTCGTGCTGCTGCTCGGCGCCGTCATCCTCGCCATGGCGCTCGGCTGGGGCGGTCCGGTCGCCGCCGAGTGGCCGCAGGTGTCGTGGCCGGCGCTCGCCGTCGCCGCGATCGCGATGGCCGGCATGGGCGCGAGCGACGAGATCAGCGCCATCTTCCGCTCGACCATGATGCTCACCGCCGCGCCCGACGACATGCGCGGCCGCACGCAGGGCCTGTTCACCGTCGTCGTCACCGGCGGCCCGCGCATCGGCGACCTCTACGCGGGCCTCGCGACCACGCTCGTGGCGCTCTGGGCGCCGCCGCTGCTCGGCGGCATCCTCATCGTCGTGCTCATCGCCGCCGTGACGCGCGCGCAGCGCTCGTTCCTCGCCTACGACGCGCGCCGGCCGACCCCCTAGCGCCTCGGCGGCGATGCCGCTCAGCGGACGCGCACGGCCTGCGGCACTCGTGCGCCAAGGCTGAGGGCGCCTTGCGGGACGCGGTTCTGTAACAGGACTAGTTTTGGGCCAGCCGCACCGCACAGCGATCGGAAGCCCATGTGTCACGAGCAGAGCAGGGGTGTCGGGAGACCGCCGCTCCTCCACACCGAGCTCGTGGCGCTCTCTGCTCCGACGCAGGTCTGGTCGCACCGCGACGGCACGATGGGCGGCAACACCGCCCACGGCGTCTACCACGGCGACTGGCGCTACGTGCGGGGCGTCGAGCTGCTCGTCGACGGCGCGCCCGTCGAGCACATCACGACCGCAGACGAGGCCGACTGGGTCGTCTTCCACGCCGTCGCCCGCGACCTCGACGCGCGCGCCCCGGCGGCTCGCGTCATGGTCGAGCGGATGCGCGAGGTCGCGCCGGGCGCGGTCGTCGAGCGGGTGACGATCGTCAACGGCCGCGACGTGCCCGTCGACGCCGCGGTCGAGCTCGTCTGCGACGTCGAGCTCGCGCCGATGTGGACGGTGCGCGCCGGGGATCCGCGCCCGGTCGAGCTGCGCATCCGCATCGAGGACGGCGTCGCGATCGCCACCGACGGCACCCGGGTGCTGCGCTGCACGAGCCGCGGCGGCGAGCTGCGCGTCGAGGGCAGCCGCGTCATCGCCTCGCGCCACAGCGTGGTGCTGCCCGACGACTGGGCGGGCTTCGCGCTCGAGCTCGAGCTCGACGACCCGACGCTCGCGGTGACCGGCACGCCCTGCCCCGCGCCGTGCGCGGGCGTGCGACCGACCGGCCGGGCCGCGCTCGACCGCTGGGCCGAGCGCGCCGTGACCGACCTCGAGGACCTCCTGCTCGACGCCGGCCACGGCGCGTTCCCCGCCGCGGGCGCCCCCTGGCACGTGACGATGGTCGCGCGCGACGCGCTCATCGCCTCGCGGCTGCTGCTGCCCCTCGGCACCGACCTCGCCGAGGGCACGCTGCGCACGCTCGCCGCCCGGCAGGGCGTGCGCACCGACCCCGCCACCGGCGAGGAGCCCGGCCGCATCCTGCACGAGCTGCGGCAGGACTCCATCGAGCTGCCCTGGATGGGCGTCGAGCTGCCGCCGGTCTACTTCGGCTCCATCGACGCGACGCCGCTGTGGATCGTGCTGCTGCACGACGCCTGGCGGGCGGGGCTGCCGCTCCAGGCGGTGCGCGAGCTGCGCCCCTCGCTGCACGCGGCGCTCTGGTGGCTCGACAAGCGCACGGGCGACGGGTTCCTCAGCTACCCCGAGGAGTCGGGCACGGGCCTCGCGAACAAGGCCTGGAAGGACTCCCCCGACGCCATGCGCTTCGCCGACGGCGGCATCGCGACCGGCTCGCTCGCGGTCGCCCAGGTGCAGGGGCTCGCGGTGCGTGCCGCGGTCGGCGCAGCCGACCTGCTCGACGCGCTCGGCGACGGCGGCGAGCGGTGGCGCGGCTGGGCGGAGCGGCTGCGGGAGCGCTTCCGCGCGGCCTTCTGGGTCGAGCACGGCCGCGAGCGCTTCCCGGCCCTCGCGCTCGAGGCCTCGGGTGCCCAGGTCGACGCGCTCACCAGCGACATCGGGCAGCTCATCGGCACGACGCTGCTGTCGGCCGAGGAGGAGCGCGAGGTGGCCCGCCTGCTGCTCGACCCGCGGCTCTCGTCGGGCTTCGGCCTCCGCACGATGGCGACCGACGCGGGCGGCTACTGGCCGATGTCCCAGCACTGCGGCGCGATCTGGCCGCACGACACGGCCGTCGCGATCGAGGGCCTGCTGCGCGCGGGGCTCGGCGCGGAGGCCGCGGCACTGGCCGAGCAGCTCGAGCGGGCGGCGGATGCGTTCCAGGGCCGGATGCCGCAGCTGTACGCCGGCTACGGGCTCGACGATACCGCCGCGCCGATCCCCGTCCCCGGGGCGTGCTCGCCCCAGGCGTGGAGCGCGGCAGCCGTGGTGCCGGTGCACCAGGCGCTCACCGCGCGCGCCGCGAGCGCCGTCGGGCCGATCGCGGTCGAGCGGCACCTGCACGCGCTCACCCCGCTCGCGCCGAGCGCGCCGGAGCCCGCGCGCGACGCCGAGCCGGCGCGCGCGCAGCGCGTCGCGGCCGGCGGCGCCGTGCGCCGCGAGCACGCGTACCTGCGGCCCGTGGAGCCGGATCGGTCGCCGCCTGAGCTCTGGGGTCCGGAACGAGGTCTCGTGACGCGGGCGGCTTCGCCGCGCGCTCCTCGACCTTGACGCCTGCGGGCGCAACGGCGGCTCGGCCGCCATTGCGCCCTCCGGCGTCAACCCTTCTCGCCGCCCTCCGTCGTCGACATGATGCGCTTCTGGAAGATGAAGAACATCACCGCGACCGGGATGGTCATGAGCACCGCCGCCGCGAGCTTGAGCGGGAACTGCGTGCCCGAGCCCAGCTGCCCCGACACGAGCGAGCCGACACCGGTGGTCAGCGTGTGCAGCTCGGGGCTCTGGCGCGAGATCACGAAGTGCGAGAACTCGTTCCACGACCCCTGGAACGACAGGATCGTCAGCGTGATGAGCGCCGGCATCGCCATCGGCAGCGTCACCGACCAGAAGGTGCGGAAGATGCCCGCGCCGTCGATGCGGGCCGCCTCCTCGATCGACACCGGGATCGAGTCGAAGAACTGCTTCATGATGAAGATGCCGGCCGCCGTCGACAGCAGCGGCAGGATCATGCCGCCGTACGTGTCGTAGAGCCCGAGCTCCTTGATGACGAGGAACCGCGGGATCATCAGCACGACCGACGGCACCGCGAGCACCGCGATGAACAGCGCGAAGATCGTGTTCCTGCCCCGGAAGCGCAGCCGCGACAGCGCGTAGCCCGCGAGCGAGTCGAAGAACACCCGGAAGACGGTCACGACCACCGTGATGAAGGCCGAGTTCGCGGCCCACCGCGGCAGGTCGGTGCCCGTGAACAGGCGCTCGTAGGCGGCGAACGTGAACGTCTGCGGGATGAGCGCCATCGGGTCGGCGTTCGCCTCGGCATCCGTCTTGAACGATCCGCTCACGGCGATGATGAACGGGTAGATGTACAGCAGCGCCAGCACGACGAGGATGACGTAGCCGATGATCAGGCCGGCGGAGACGCGCTCCTTCACGTGAGACCACCTCCTCCCTGGGGACCGGCATCGAGCCGGATCGCGCCCTCGGCGAGCGGGCGGTCGCCCTCGGCGTCGTCGCCCTTGCGCCGCTTCCTCCCCATGCCGGTGGTGTCGCGGTCGGCGAGCACCCAGCGCTGGATGAGGGTCATCAGGATGATGATGAGGAACAGCACGAACGCGATCGCCGCGGCGATGCCGGGCTCGTTGTTCTCGAACGCCTGGTTGAAGGCGAGGTAGGCGGGGCTCGTCAGCGTCGGCGCCGCGGGCGTGCCGCGCGTCAGGTAGACCTGATCGAACACCTGCCAGGTGCCGATGAGGCCGAGCGTCAGCACGGTGAAGAGCGTCGGCTTCAGCATCGGCAGCGTGACGGAGAAGAACGTGCGGATGGGTCCGGCACCGTCCATCACCGCGGCCTCCCCGACCTCGGCGCCGATGTTCTGCAGCCCGGCGAGGAAGAGCAGCATGAAGGTGCCCGAGGTCGTGAACACGGCGAGCGTGATGAGCACGCACTGCGCGACCGACGGGCCCGCGATCCAGTCCCAGGCGGTCACGCCGAGGAACCCCGGATCGGACCAGCCGGGCGGCGGCCCCGTCAGGCCGACGCGGCCGAGCAGCAGGTGGATGACGCCCCGCGGGTCGGCGAACCAGTTGGGCCCGTTGATGGAGAACCAGGCGAGCACGCGGTTCACGACGCCGGTCGCGGCGAAGAGGAACAGGAACACGCCCGTGATCGCGATCGACGAGGTGACGGAGGGGAAGTAGAACGCGGTGCGGAAGAAGCCCTTGGCCTTGAGCATCCGCCGGTTCACCTGCACGGCGAGGAACAGCGCGAGCGCGGTCTGCAGCGGCACGACGAGCAGCACGTAGAAGACGTTGTTGCGGATCGAGCGGCCGAAGAGCTCGCGCGTGAGGGTCTGGTCGGTCGTGATCGCGGCGTAGTTGTCGAGCCCGACGACCTCGACGTTCTCGTTGAACAGCGGCGAGTTGCGGCCGTTCCAGTCGGTGAACGACACCCACAGCGCGAGCGCGATCGGCGCGACGAGGAAGACCCCGACGATGATGATCGCGGGCAGCGTGAACAGCCAGCCGGCGGCGGTCTCGCCGCCGCGCGTGCTCCCGCGCCGCTTGCGCGGCGCGGGAGCGACGGCGGGGGCGCTCATCAGCCCTGGGACGCCTGGTAGGCCGCCTCCAGCTGCGACTGCACCTGGTCGAGCACCGCCTGCGCGTCAGCACCCTGGAGGGTGGTGATGGCGTTGTTGAACTCGCTCGTCACGTCCGCGGCGCCCGCGAAGGCCACCGGGCTCACCGCGTAGTCGGCACCGGCCACGAAGGCCGCGTTCTCCGGGTAGGTCTCGGCGTAGGTCGCCGCGGCCGACTCGGTCGACGGGATCACGCCGAACGCCTCGGAGAACTCGAGCTGCTGCTCGTCGCTCGTGAGGAACGCGACGAGCTCCTGCGCGGTCTCGGCGGTCTCCTGGCCCTCGGGGATGCCCCAGCAGTTCGAGAACGTGAACGTCCCCGGCCCCGCCGGTCCCTCGGGCAGCTCGACGACCTCGAACTCGACGTCCGGGAAGTCGTTCTCGAGCGCGCCGCGGATCCACGGGCCCTCGATCACCATCGCGGCCGCGCCGGTGCCGAAGGCCTCGCCGCCCCAGCCGGCGTTGAGGTCTGCCGGCCACTTGAGCGAGCCGGCCTCGAGCAGGCCCTGCACGTACTCGAGCGCCTCGACGTTCTCGGGCGAGTTCGCCGTGATGGTGTCGCCGTCCATGAGGCCGCCGCCGGCCTGCTCCATGAAGACGCCGAGCCTGGCGTACTCCGGGCCCATCGACAGGCCGACCGTGTCACCGGTCGTCAGCGCCTCGGCAGCCGCCTGCAGCGACTCCCAGTCGGTCGGGATGTCGGCGTCGGTCAGGCCCGCATCCGCCCACAGCTGGGTGTTGATGACGAGGCCGAGCGTCGAGAAGTCCTTCGGCGCGCACACGAACTCCCCCTCGTAGGAGAAGGCCTCGACGAGCGCCGGGTAGAACTCGCCCGCGTTCTCGAGGTCCATCGCGTACGGCTCGAGGTAGTCGTCGCTCGCATAGGTCTGGAACTGGTCCCAGCCCATGTAGAAGACGTCGGGGGCCGAGTCGCCCGCGAAGCCCTGCGCGAGCTCCTGGTTGAGGTCGGATGCGGCGATGACCTCGACGTCGGTGCCCGACTCCGCGGCCCACGCGTCGGCGGCGGCCTGCACGGCTGCCGTCTCGGCGTCGCCGGAGGAGCCGATGAGCATGGTGAGGCTCTCGGCGGCCGGCGCCTCGGCGCCGTCCGTGGCACCGGCGTCGCCGCCGCCTCCCGAGCAGGAGGCCAGGGCGAGGGCGAGCGCGCCGGCGAGGGCGACGCTGCCCAGCTTGCTGTGTCGCATGGTGGTTCCTTTCAGGTGGGGGACTGTCCCCGGTCAGCGGCGGAGGGGATCCCCCACCGGTCGTG
Organism: Agrococcus sp. GW821-FHT14H11; assembly: GCF_058803545.1. NCBI lineage: Bacteria > Bacillati > Actinomycetota > Actinomycetes > Micrococcales > Microbacteriaceae > Agrococcus > Agrococcus sp. GW821-FHT14H11. The sequence goes on along the minus strand of NZ_JBXAPA010000004.1, from coordinate 228,897 downwards.
GCTGCGCCGGATGAGGCGCGGCCGGACGATCGTGGTGACGGCGCCGGGCTCGGCGTCGAGGGCCGCGAGGGCCGCCGCGGCGACCTCGTCGAGGCTCTGGTCGATGCTCGGGAAGCCGATGCCGGCGGCGAGCGAGGTGTTGTCGAAGCCGATGATCGGCAGGCTGCGGCCGCGCTGCGCGGCGGCGCCGATGGCGCCGGTGGCGAGCGAGTCGGAGGCGCACACGAGCGCGTCGACGCCGCGCTCGAGGAGCGCGCCGGCGGCGCCGACGGCCTCGTCGAGCCGGTCGGCGCAGCGCTCGGTGAGCGCGTCGAGCTCGCCGTCGTCGAGCCCCAGGCCCGCGCGCATCGCCGCCGCCCAGCCGGACCGGCGGTCGTCGCCGGAGCCGCTGCCGGTCGGCCAGCCGATGAAGCCGATGCGGGTGAGCCCGGCGTCGAGGAGCGCCTCGGTGGCCGCGCGGGTGCCGGCGGCGCCGTCGACATCGACCCACGAGTGCTCGGGCGCCGGCCCCCACGGCCGGCCGAACGCGACGAAGCGCATCCCCGCAGCGAGCAGCGCGGGCACGCGGGCGTCGCCGGCGTGCGTGCCGGTGAGGAGGAAGCGGTCGGCGACCCGCTGGCCCGCGAGCCCACGGATCTTCTCGACCTCCTCCTCGTCGGTCGCGGCGGTGAAGAGCACGACGTGCTGCCCCTCGGCGTCGGCGCGGAACGTGAGCTCGTGCAGGAAGCGGTCGAGCAGCGACGAGGCGATGTTGTCGGCGACGGGCTCGATCCGCAGGCCGATCGTGGCGACGGTGCGCTGCCGCAGGCGCCGGGCCTGCAGGTTGGGCGCGTAGCCGAGGGCCTGCACGGCCGCGAGCACGCGGTCGAGGGTGGCCTGCTTGAGGAGCGCGGGGTTGTTCAGCGCGTTGGAGACGGTCTGCACCGAGACCCCGGCGTGCGCGGCCACGTCGGCGAGCGTCGGTGCCATCCCCACTCCTTCGTGACGAACCGGAGATCCGGTATTGGATCGTTCCAACTGTGACGGTAGCGTATGCCCCGTCCGATGGGAACCCCGACCGGGAGGCGCACATGCGCGACGACACCGCTGCTCCGACGCACGGCAGGCAGCCGCTGCTCAACGACGCGCTGGTGGTGCTGACGGCGCCCACGCAAGCGTGGTCCGACGCCGCGGGCGACCTCGGCGGCGCCGCCATCCACGGCGTCTTCCACGGCGACTGGCGCTACGTGCGCGGCCTTGCGCTGCGCGTCGCGGGCGAGCCCGTCGAGGCGACCGGCACCGCCAGGTCGGCCGACCGTGCCTCGTTCCACGGCGTCGCGCGCGCGATCGACGACGACACCCCCGACCCGCGCGTGCTCGTCGAGCGGATGCGCGAGGTCGCCCCGGGCGCGCTCGTCGAGCGGGTGCGCATCGCCGACGGGCTCGCGCATCCGATCGAGGCCGAGGTCGAGCTCGCGCTCGACGCCTCCTTCGCCGAGCTCTCGTCGGTGAAGTCCGGCGCGCCCCGGCCCGTCGCGCTCACGTGGCGCGAGACGCCGACGGGCCTCGAGGCGACCGATGGCACGCGCACCCTCGCGGTCGCCGCGCCCGGCGCCGAGCTCGCGCGCGACGGCGACCGGGTGGTCGCGAGGTGGCGGCTGCACGTGCCCGCGGCCGGTGCGGCCGAGGCGGCGCTCGAGCTGCGCCTGACCGACCCGACGACGGTCGTCGGTGCCGCATCCACCGCCCCGCTCGGGCAGCTGCCGCCGAGCGGCGACGCCGCGCTCGACCGCTGGGCGGCGCGCGCGCTCGAGGATCTGCAGGCGCTGCTGCTCGACGCCGGCCAGGGGCCGTTCGCGGCCGCCGGCGCGCCGTGGTTCATGACCCTCTTCGGCCGCGACACGCTCATCACCGCGCGGATGCTGCTGCCCCTCTCGCTCGAGGTCGCCGAGGGCACGCTCCGCACGCTCGCCGCCCGGCAGGGCACGACGACCGACGCGACGACGGCCGAGCAGCCGGGCAAGATCCTGCACGAGATCCGGCAGTCGACCTTCACGATGCCGGGCGAGGGCATCTCGCTGCCGCCGGTCTACTACGGCACCATCGACGCGACGCCGCTCTGGATCGTGCTGCTGCACGAGGCCTGGCAGGCCGGCCTGCCGCTCGACGTCGTGCAGGAGCTCCGGCCGGCGCTCGAGGCGGCCCTCGGCTGGCTGCGCGACCACGGCAGCCCCGACGACTCCGGCTTCCTGAAGTACATCGACGAGACCGGCACGGGCCTCGCGAACCAGGGCTGGAAGGACTCCGGCGACTCGATCCGCTTCGCCGACGGCCGCATCGCCGACGGTCCGATCGCGCTGTGCGAGGTGCAGGCGCAGGCGTGCCAGGCCGCTGAGGGCGGCGCGGCGCTGCTCGAGGCGCTCGGCGATGCCGCGGGCGCGGAGGAGTGGCGCGGCTGGGCAGAGCGGATGCGCGAGCGGTTCCGCGCGGCGTTCTGGGTCGAGCGGGGCGGCGAGCGGTTCCCCGCGATCGCCCTCGACGGCTCGGGCACCCCGGTCGACGCGAAGACGTCGAACATGGGGCAGCTGCTCGGCACGTCGCTCCTGTCGGCCGAGGAGGAGGCCGCGGTCGCGCGCCTGCTCGTCGACGAGCGCTTCGCGTCGGGCTGGGGCCTGCGCACCATGGCCTCCGACGAGGGCGGCTACTGGCCGCTGTCGTACCACTGCGGCTCGGTGTGGCCGCACGACACGGGCGTCGTCATCGAGGGGATGCTCCGGGCGGGCCTCACGGCCGAGGCCCGCACCCTCTCGGCGCAGCTCGTGCGCACGGCCGACGCCTTCGACGGGCGGCTGCCCGAGCTGTTCGCCGGGTTCGGCGCCGACGAGGCGGCGACCCCGGTCGCCTACCCGGCGTCGTGCCGCCCGCAGGCGTGGAGCGCGGCCGCGGTCGTGCCGGTGCACCGCGCGCTCGCGGCGCGGTAGCCCGGCTCAGCCGCCGATGCGCTCCTGGGGCGCGTCGGCGACGCCGTCCTCGTTCATGTCGGCGCTGCGCGCCTGCTTCGCATCCCAGCGCAGCAGCGGCGCCGCGAGCACCGCGGCGAGACCGGAGCCGATGAGCACCGCGAGCTTCGCCGCGTCGGTGCGCGCCGCGTCGTCGAACGAGAGCTCGGTGATGAGCAGCGAGACGGTGAAGCCGATGCCCGTGAGCAGCGCCACCGGCAGCAGGTCGCGCAGGCCGATGCCGTCGGGGAGCCGCAGCGGCGTGACGCGCGTGACGATCGCCGTGATGCCCAGCACCCCGATGAGCTTGCCGATCACGAGGCCCGCCGCGACCGCGAGCAGCACCGGCTGCGCAGCGAGCTCGGCGAAGCCGCCGCCGTCGGCGACCGAGACGCCCGCCGAGCAGAACGCGAAGACCGGCAGCGCGATCGCGGTCGACCACGGGCGCACCGCCGCCTCGAACCGGTGCGTGCGGGTCTCCGACTCCCCCAGCACGGGCTTCGCGGGCACGACCGCGCCGAGCAGCACGCCCGCGATCGTCGCGTGCACGCCCGACTCGTGCATGAGCCACCACGCGACGAGCGCGATGGGGATGAGCAGCCACCACCGCGCCCAGCGCGACCGCACGACGAGCGCGAAGACGGCGACCGCGAGCAGCGCGCAGAGCAGCGCGAGCAGCTGCACGCCCGCCGTGTAGAAGATCGCGATCACGACGATCGCGAGCAGGTCGTCGACGACCGCGAGCGTGAGCAGGAAGGTGCGCAGGCCCGTCGGCAGGCCGCGCCCGAAGATCGCCAGCACCGCGAGCGCGAAGGCGATGTCGGTCGCCGCAGGGATCGCCCAGCCGGTCAGCGCCTCGGTGTCGCCGGCGGCGAGCACGATGCCGACGTAGACGAGCGCCGGCAGCACCATGCCGCCGACCGCGGCGAGCACGGGCACCGCCGCCTGCCGGGGGTTGCGCAGGCTCCCGGCGACGATCTCGTGCTTCAGCTCGACGCCGACCACGAAGAAGAAGATCGCGAGCAGCCCGTCGGCCGCCCAGGTGGCGACGCTCAGGTCGAGGTGCAGCGCCGCCGGCCCCACGGTCGTCTCCATGAGCGCGGCGTACGCGTCGCGCCACGGGGAGTTCGCCCAGATGAGGGCGACCGCGGCGGCGACGAGCAGCAGCGCGCCGCTCGTGGTCTCGAGGCGCAGGCTCTGCGCGAGCCGCTCGCGGCGGCGGATGGGCGGGGTGGGCTGCATGGCGCTCCTCTCGGCACCGCCGAGCCGGTTCGCTCAGCGGGACGCCGACCAGGCTTCCCGGCACACCGGGTCCAGGGTATCGCGGTATCGCGGGGGCGGCACCGCCCGCTGCGCAGCATCGACCTGCGTGCAGCAGGTCTCGGTACGCCGGGCTGCGCCCGGCTACTCGACCTTGAGCGCGCAGGGCGCAACGCGGCGGTGCCGCATTGCGCCCTGCGCGCTCAACCCTTCGCAGACCCCGCGAGCAGGCCCCTGACGAAGTACCGCTGGAGTCCGAAGAACACGAGCAGCGGCACGACGAGCGACACGAACGCGCCGGCGGTGAGCCGCTCCCAGTTCTCGCCTCGGGAGCCCGCGAGCTCGGCCAATCGCTGCGTGAGCGGCGCGGTATCCGGTGTGCCGGAGGAGAACACGAGCGCGACCAGCAGGTCGTTCCAGACCCACAGGAACTGGAAGATCGCGAACGATGCGATCGCCGGCGTCGCGAGCGGCAGGATGATGCGGAAGAAGATCTGCCCGTGCCCTGCGCCGTCGACGCGCGCGGCCTCGATGACGTCGGCGGGGATCGCCGAGATGAAGTTGTGCAGCAGGAAGATCGCCAGCGGCAGGCCGAAGATCGCGTGCGCGATCCAGACCGGCAGGAACTGGCGCTCGCTGATGAACGGCACCGCCTCGTGCAGCGCGTCCTGGAACGGCTGCAGGAAGGTCACGAACAGCTGCAGCAGCGGGATGAGCGCCATCTGCAGCGGCACGATCTGCAGCGCGAAGACCACGACGAAGAGGGTCGACGAGCCCTTGAACTTCACCCAGGCGAAGGCGTAGGCCGCGAGCGCCGCGAGCACGAGCGGGATGATCGTGCCCGGGATCGCGATCGCGAGCGAGTTGACGAAGTACTCGCCCAGCTGCGGCGACGACGCCGAGCCCGAGAAGAGCACCTCGCCGTAGTTCGCGAGCGTCAGCTGCGGGTCGCCGAAGAACGTCCACCAGCCGGTCGTCGCGATCTGCCCCGCGGGCCGGAACGACGACAGCAGCAGGCCGAACGTCGGGATGGTCCAGATGACGGCGATGATGAGCGCCGCGATGGTCGCGCCCGGGCTCGTGAGCCTGCGCTTGACGCGGTCGGACCGCGTCGTGCCGCCGAGCGACGCATCCGCCGACTTCGGGGTGATCTCGGGGTCGGGGGTCACGGCAACGGAGCTCATCGGATCGCCTTCTGCTGGTTCAGGACGCGGATGTTGTAGACGACCACCGGCAGCACCATGATGAACAGGATCAGCGCCAGTGCCGCGCCTCGACCCGGCTCGCCGGATCGGAACGCCTGCGTGTACATCTCGTTCGCGACGACGGAGGTGTTGAAGTTGCCCGCGGTCATGGTGCGGACGATGTCGAACACCTTGAGCGTCGCGATCGAGATGGTCGTCACGACGACGACGAGCGACGTGCGGATGCCCGGCACCGTGACGTTCGCGAAGCGCTGCCACGGGTTGGCGCCGTCGATCTCGGCCGCCTCGAGCTGCTCGGTCGGCACGCCCTTGATGGCGGCCGAGAGCACGACCATGGCGAAGCCGGTCTGGATCCAGATCATCACGACGATGAGCGCGAGCGTGTTCCACGGGCTGTTCTGCAGGATCTGCTGCGGCTCGCCGCCGAACCACACGATGACCTGGTTGACGAGGCCGATCTGCTCCTGCTCCGGGCCGCGGTAGGCGTACATGAAGCGCCAGATGATGCTCGCGCCGACCATCGAGATGGCCATCGGCATGAACACGAGCATCTTGTAGACGCGCTCGCCGCGGCTCTTGTCGATGAACACCGCGTAGGCGAGGCCGATCGCGGTCGACAGCAGCGGCACGAGGATGACCCACACGACGGTGTTGCCGAGCGTCACGAGCGCCTCGGGCTGCGTGAACATCCAGACGAAGTTCTCGATGCCGTTGAACGTGCCGCTCGCGTCGGTGAACGCGAGGACGGTCGTGCGGATCGCCGGGTAGACGAGGCCGACCGTCAGCAGCAGCGCCGCCGGCATGAGGAACACGAGCATCGGCTTCGAGTCGTCGTGCTGGTCGGCGAGGTAGCCGAGCACGCCGACGATGCTGAGCGCCGCGGCGGCGGCCCACGGCCAGACGCCGATCGGCTGCTCGCGGCCCTGCTCGAGCACGAACGCGACGGCCACGACGGCGACCGCGGCGACGAGCCAGGCGATGAGCCGCACGTGGCGGCGGATGCGGTCGGGGAGGAACGCGATGGCCGCCGTCGCCAGCAGCGCGGCCGCGAGCGGCCAGCCGACGATGGGCGCCGCGAGCACGAGCGCGGGGGTGACCCAGTCGAGCGCGGGGATGCTCTCGGCCATCTGGGCGAGGATGACGAGCGCGATGACGAGCGCCGCGCCGAGCAGCCGCATGACGGCGCTGCGCACGCGCGGGGCCGCCGGCTGCAGGAGCCGGTCGAGCAGCCACTGCAGGACGACGACGGCGATGCCGGCGACGCCGACCAGGATGGCCGCGTTCGTCAGCTCCTGCGTCATCCACGGCACGGCGCCGTAGAGCACGCGGGCCAGGATCGCGACGAGCGCGAACGCCGCGATCAGGATCACGCGGGGGCGCAGCCCCTGCTTGATCGCCGCGCCCCAGCTGGCCATGCGCGGCTTGTCCTCCGGGCGATCCAGGAACGCCAGCAGCAGCGCCATGACGACGCCGAACGCCGCCAGGCCAACGAGCGCCTGCATCACCTTGCCGATGAGATCCATCGTGCTCATGCGTCACCTCCGGATGCAGGTGTGGGGGGGGCGAGGGGGGCCCCCCCCCCGGGGA